>NZ_JBJDRL010000031.1:0-54324 GCF_044987475.1 Microbacterium sp. ZW CA_36 | reverse complement strand
CTGCTGGGCGAGGCGATCGGCCTCGGCCTTGGCCGCTGCCGCGGCCGCAGCCGCGGCGGCGGCTTCGGCCTCTTTGCGGATGCGCTCGCCCTCTTGATAGTCGGCGACCGTCTTGGCGACCGTGTCCTGAAGGGCGGCGAGCTGCGCCTCGAGCTCGCCGCGCTTGGCGTTCTGCGCGTCGAGAGCGGCCTGCGCCTCGTCGGCGGCCTTCTGCGCGGCCACCATCTTCTCTTCGGCGACCTTCTGCAGCCGGTCGCGCTCGGCACGCTGCACCGCGGCCTGATCGCTCAGGCTCTGTGCCGAGTCGCGGGCGGTCACCGCCTGCGCGTAGACGTCCTGGTTGCGCTGCACGAGCTTGTCCATCGTGCCCAGGCGAGCGAGCAGGTCGTCGGCCGACGAGGCCGAGCCCGCGAAGAAGAGCTCGAGCGATGTGTCGTCGCCACCGTTGCGATACAGCTGGGCGGCGACGCGGCCGGCCTTGTTCGCGGCATCCACCGCAGCCGCCCCCTGCGTGTCGGCCTGCTGCTGCAGCTGGTCGGCACGCAGCGCCGCGTCGAAGTACGCCTGCTGCGCGACGTAGAACTCGTCGGCCAGCTGCTGCGCGATCTGCTGCTTGGCCGCGACATCGGCCTCGAGTCCGGCGATCAGCTGCTGGATCTTGGTGACCTCGGCGGCCTTGGCCGCCTCGTTGTTCTTCGCGGCGACGACGTCGTCCCACGACGGGTAGTCCGCGGCGTACGCGGGGCTGACGAGCGGGCCGATCGTGCCGGCGGTCGCGCTCAGCGCGGCGACGCCCAGGATGCCCAGTCCCAGCGCTGTGCGCCGGTTCATCGCGGGCCAGAGCCGCCGCTGCTCACTCGCGGAAGGGGCGCACCCGCACTCCGCGGCGTCGTCGGCAAGGGTCTTCACGGTGACGTTTTCGGGCTGCACCGGGTCCTCCCCTCGCGGCGTCAACTCGTTTCACACTAGCAACATCAGTAACATGCGCAACCCCCAGTGGCGCATGTCGGCCGCCGCCTCGGGCAGCGGTCACCCGGTCAGTCTGCGCCCGGGCGACGGGATCCACAAGGGCGCCACGCCCTCGATTCGCGTTTTGCCCAGTGATTACGTATGCTTGGTCCTCGGCAGTGAGCCCCAGGGTTCACCCGGCCCCATCGTTTAGCGGCCTAGGACGCCGCCCTTTCACGGCGGTAGCACGGGTTCGAATCCCGTTGGGGTCACTCCCATAATTCAAAAGCATGGCCCTGTAGCGCAGTTGGTTAGCGTGCCGCCCTGTCACGGCGGAGGTCGCGGGTTCAAGTCCCGTCAGGGTCGCTCCGAGCGACGGGCCCTTTTTTCGAAGAGGGCCTTTCGTCTAGGACGCGGCAGGTCTTGTATAAGAGATGTCGCGCGGCTCTGTAGCTCAGTTGGTAGAGCGTTCGACTGAAAATCGAAAGGTCACCGGATCGATGCCGGTCGGAGCCACTGAAACCCTCTCCTAGCTTCTACATGGAGGGGGTTTCTTCATTTCCCCCACCGCACGCGGTAGCCGAGGTACACGAACCCGTTCGCGAAGCGGCGCTCGCCGATGAGCTCCAGATCGAGTCGCAGGCCGGCGTCGAGGAAGCGGACTCCGCCGCCGATGTGCGCGGGCGCGATCACCACGTGCACCTCGTCGAGGACGCCGGCGCGCGCCGCCACGGATGCCAGCTGCCCGCCGCCGATCGCGATCGGGCCGGCGGCGGCATCCGCTATCTCTCTCACCGCCACGGGATCGAAGTCGGCGCGCAGCTCGGTGCGACGCGTCGTCACTGCGTCGAGCGTCTTCGAGTAGACGATCTTGTCGGCGTCGCGCCACTGCAGCGCGAACTCGCGCTCGGCCGGCGACAGGTCCTCGAGCGGCAGGTCGTCCCACACCTTCATGACGTCGTAGACCTTGCGTCCGTAGAGGTGAGTTCGCGCGGGCGCAACGAGCTCGTTCACGAACGCGTGCACCTCGGCGTCGGGGGTCGCCCAGTCCCACCGCCCGTCGGGTCCGGCGATGTAGCCGTCGAGCGAGGCGGAGTTGAAGTACGTCACGGAGCCCACGCCCGCACGCTACTCGGCGCGCCTTCCGCGGGCCACCCCGCGCCCGTTGCCAGTCGATCCTCAGGAATCCCTCTTGCGTGGCACACGGATGCCGCAGCTATTGTTTTTCGATAGGTCCTTGCCGTTTATCGATAGGTTCGTGATGCGCCCCACAACGATCGTGGTCCTCAAAGCACTCATCGCGGTGCTGATCGCACTGCTGCTGCTGTGCCAGGTCGCAGTGCTGCCCGGCATGGCGCGATCGCTGGCCGGGATGTATCCGTACCTCGCGTATCTGGAGGTCCCGGGAATCGTCATCGGTGTGATCTTCACCCTCTGCGCCCAGGTGGTGCTCGTCTGCGTCTGGCAGCTGCTGACCCTCGTGCGCGCCGACAGCATCTTCACGCCGCGCGCGTTCGTGTGGGTGGACGTGAGCCTGGCCGCTGTCGTCTTCGCCACGGTGCTGGTCGTCACGACCCTCGCGTTCCTGATCACCGCGCCGGCCGGATCGCCGTCGATCGTGCTGCTGTGCCTGCTCGGCATCGTGGTCGGCGCCGGCCTGTCGCTGCTGCTGGTGGTGCTGCGCGGACTGCTGCGCAAGGCGTCGCAGCTCGAGCACGACCTCTCGGAGGTGGTCTGATGCCGATCATCATCAACCTCGACGTGCAGCTGGCGAAGAAGAAGATGTCGGTCACCGACTTCGCCGCCGCGATCGACATCACCCCCGCGAACGTCTCGGTGCTGAAGAACGGCCGCGCCAAGGCGGTGCGCTTCACGACGCTCGACGCCATCTGCCGGGTGCTCGACTGCCAGCCCGGCGACATCCTGGAGTGGGTGCCCGACGACCATCCGGCCGCCATCGCCGCACGGGAGGGCGACGCGTGAACGGCGCGAGCGTGAGCGGCGCGAGCGTCAGCGGCGCGAGCGTGAGCGAACGGCGCACGCACGCCTGGAGCGACACCGCGATCGCGGAGCTGCTCGACGTCGTCCGCTGCCCGGTGTGCGCCGGGGGGATCGTCGCCGAGCAGCGGTGCCCCGCGTGCGGTGCGGACTTCGCCGGTGCCGTCGGCCGTGACCTGGCTCAGCGGCACCTGCGCGAGCAGCGCCTGGCGGGCGCGCAGGTGCCGCTGAGCCAGGTCACGGCGGCGACGGGCAGCTCCGCCGCAGCGCGTGCGGAGACATCACCGGAGGCTGCCGCGCCGGGTGTGGCGCCCATTCCGGCCGTCGGCGTCGACGCGACCGCCGGCGTCGACGCGAGCGCCGGCGTCCCCCGGGCCTCCGCGACGGTGCAGTCCGTGCTCGCGGTCGCCGGTGCGGCGCTGGTCGCCGTCGCCGCCGTGGTGTTCACGTTCTTCAATCCCGATCTCACCGACCCGTGGCCGCGCGCAGCGATCGTCGGTGCCATCGCCGCCGCTTTCCTCGGCGGATCCGCCTTCCTCGCCCGCCGGCACCTGCGCTTCTCCGCCGAGGCGATCGGAGCCCTCGGGATCGTGTTCCTGGCGCTCACGATCACCGCGGCGCTGCCCCTGCTCCCCCGGGATGCGAACGGCTGGGTCTTCACCGCGCTCGCGACGCTGCTCGCGGGCGGCGCGCTGGCAGTGCTCGGCCCACGCGCCGGCATCCGTGCCTGGCTCTGGACCGGTCTGCTCGCTCTCGCATTCGTGCCGCTCTTCTTCGGCCTGGGTGCCGGCTCGGCGCTCGCGACGACGGCCGGATGCCCGCGCTCGGGATGGGCACCTGGTTCGCGGCGTTCCCGGTGGCCGCCGGCCTCGGGCTCGTTGCCGTCGGCGCCCTCACCCCGCTGCACCGCGTGGTCGCACGCGGCGCCCTCTTCACCGGCGCGGCCGGCGTGGTCGCCCTGATCGCCGTGATCCCGACGCTCACGGCGTTCCTGTCGATCGCCGGCGCTCTCGCCGGCCCGTCCGCCGACCGCTTGTTCCTGCTGCCCGGCAGCGCGACGGGGCTGACCGTCGGTATCGCCGCGATGGCGCTGTCACTCGGTTCGTTCGCCGCGATCACCGCGTCCCGCGGCGTCGAAGCCGGCGCGGCGACGGGCGCGGCATCCGTCGACCCCCACGGGTTCGGGGCGCACGACGCTCAGCCGGGGCGCGATGCGCACGCCCCGTACGCGCCGGGCACGCCCCGAACGCCCGGCGCGCCCCACGCGCCGGGTGCACCCCGAACAGAGGCCGGCACGACCCCGCCGCGCTCCGTCGCGCTGCCGACGGGCGCCGGTGATGAGGCGGTGCCGCAGCCGCTCGGCACGCGATGGCTCGGGTTCCTCGGCGCTTGGTACGCGGTGCTCGCGTTCCTCACGGTGCTGTCGCTGCCCGGCCTCGAGGTGTGGGCGCGGGTCGCGATCGCACTCGTCGCAGCCGTCGGCGCGGGTGCCGTCGTCACCACCGGGCTGCGCGACGCCTCGGCCAGCGCCCGCATGCCGCTTGTGGCCGGCGCGCACGCGGCCGTCCTGTTCGCCGCGATCCTGTCGTGGCGCGACGACGACCTCACGGTCTGGGCGGGGACCGCGGTCGTCGCATCGATCGGCGTGCTCGCGCTGACCGTGCCGCGCGCGGGCCGCTTCGTGCATGTCGGCGTCGCCTTCGGGTACGCGCTCGTCGTGCTCGCGACCGCGCTCGCCCGCGGGGGCGCCGATCCGCTCGTCGTGGTGTGCCTCACCACCTGCGCTGCCGGAGCGGTCGCCATCGCGACGACGTTCGCGCGCCGCATCCCGTCGCGGGAATGGCACGCGGTGCTCGTCGTGACAGCGGTGCCCTTCGCGATCGGCGTGCTGCAGGTGGTGTTCGAGCGCAGCGGCTGGACCGCCCTCTCGACCGCCGTCATCTTCGGCCTCGCGCTGACGCTGGTCACCACCGCACGCGCGGGTCTCGGCGTCGTGGTGCGCACGCTGGCGGCAGCGACGCTCGTTCCCGCGGTCGCCGTCGTGGCGGTGTGCCTCGGCGCGCAGCTGCTGCCCATGAGCGGGTCGCCAGTGGTGCTCCCGGTGATCGCGGCGATCGTCGCGGGCGTCCTGGCGTCGGCCGACCTGATCGGCGACGCGCTGGGCCGGCGACTGCCGCAGGCGCAGGCGCGCGCCGCCGGACTCGCGGTCGAGGCATCCGCTCTCCTGACGGCCGCGATCGCCGTCGCGCTCGCGCTGGTGCGCACGTCGGCGGGGCTGCCCACCACCCTGCTGGTGCTCGTGATCCTCGGCACCGGGTTCGCCGTGACCGCGCTCAGCGCGCCGCGCCGCTACGCGTGGCCGCTCGCCGGCGCGGCATTCACCGGCGCCCTCTGGAGTGCCTGGGGCATCGTCGGCGTCACCGGTCTCGAGCCCTACCTGCTGCCGCCCGCCCTCGGCGCCGCGGTCGTCGGCGCGCTGCTGACCGCGCGCGGTCGCCCTGCGGCCGGCCTGTACGCCGCCGGACTCGCGACAGCGGTCGTCCCCGTGGTCCTCGCACTCGCCCTCGATGGGACGGATGCCGCCCTGCCGGCGTTCGCTGCCGACGCCGTCGCTCCCGGCCGGGCCGTGGGACTCGTCAGCGCCGCGTGGGCGCTGGTGGCGGCATCCGTCATCGTCTCGCGAGCGTCCGCCCCGCGGATTCGGCGCCTGCGCGTTCTGCGCGTTCCGACGCTCGCCGTCGCGATCGTCGCCGCCGCAGCGGCCGCCGTCCAGGGGCTTCGCTGGGGCATCGGCCTCGATCCGGCCCCGACGGATCCGGCGATCCTCGCGGCCCTCGCGTTCGGGCTGCTCGGTGCCGGTGCTGCGGCGAGCGCCGCACGCGGTCTGCACCGGCACGCCGCTGAGGGGACGACTCTCGCCCGCACGCGGTGGCTCGGTGCGCCCGCGGTGCTGATCGTCGGCGTGGCGACCTGGCCGGCGATCGAGCGCGACTGGTTCGTCGTCTGGACGATGTGGGGGCTGCTGCTCGGCTTCCTCGCCCTCATGGTCGCCGTCGCCGCGCGCGGGCTGCGCGGGCCGACGGGGCTGCCACCGGTGCCGTTCCTGTTCGCCGTGTCGTTCGTGACGGCCGTGGTCGCGTGGAGCCCGCGCGACCTCCGGGTCGAGTGGTTCTCGCTGCCCCTCGGCCTCTTCCTCCTCGCGGCGGGTGCGCTGGCGCTCCGTCGGCCGGCCGTCGACGCGCCGGCGCGCAGGCTCGAGGCGTGGCCGGCGGGCTGGAGCGGGTCGTGGCCGCTGCTCGCGCCCGGGCTCGTCACGATGCTGAGCGCCTCGGTCGCCGCCACCTACACCGACCCGCGCACGTGGCGGGCGATCCTCGTCATGGCGATCGCCCTCGTCGCGATCCTCGTCGGCGCCACGCAGCGCCTCGCCGCGCCGTTCGTCATCGGGATCGTCGTGCTCCCGATCGAGAACGTGCTGGCGTTCATGGTGCAGATCGGGCGCGGCATCGACGCCATGCCCTGGTGGATCACGCTGTCGGTGGTCGGTGCGGTGCTGCTCATCATCGCCGTCGGCTACGAGCGGCGGGCGGGCGACGACACCGGGCTCGCGGCCCGGTTGCGCGATCTGGCATGACACATCGGAGCATTTGTCAGGACTATTGCACATAAGGACAAAGCACGGTTAGGTTGACGGGAGCAACCTGCCGAGGCAGGACGACGCGGTCGCATCTCCCTCCCCCGTGAAGACCGCGTCGGGCGTCGCTTCGGTGCGCCGTCGTGCGCCACGGGATCTGTCGAACAAAGGAGTTGACGTGGTGAACGCCACCCCCCGCAGACCTCGCCTCGATCGGAGAGCAGGCACGACCGCCGTCGCGTGCGCGATGGTGACCGCGCTCGTCCTGGCACCGGCGACGGCCCAGGCCGGCACGACGACCACCGCTGACCGGTCGGATTCCGCACGCCAGGCCGGTTCCGGCGACCCGCGGGCCTTCACTCCCGCGAGTGCGATCGAGCCGCAGCGAGGCGCGTACGGCACGTTCGCGGACACGTACCGGCAGAACACCAATGCCTACACGACGGCCGACACGAACCCGGCCATCGGCGTCCTCGCGCCCATGCTCGAGTACTTCACACCGGGCGCATCGTGGAACGACGGCACCGTGCTCGATGCGCAGCTGCACGCGGAGAACATCGGCGTCGTCGAGCGCCTCACCCAGAACCGCACGGACGCTGAGAGCGCAGAGGCGTGGATCGACGACCGCCGCCACCAGAGCTACTCCATGATCGCCGGGCTGGGAGAGGACGCCGCGGCTTTCACCTCCCTCACGGGAGCGGGCACGACGATCACCGAGGTCCCCGCCGACGCGCTCGAGGTGGCGTACAGCGATGCCGGCAACGCGAACGGCGTCTGGGCCGATGCCGACTCGGCCCTGGGCTCCGCCGTTCGGCTCGTCGACACACTGCGAGGACAGTACGCGTCCTCGAACAACGCCAAGATGTTCTACCAGTACATGCGTCCGTTCCGCTGGAGCGACGACGTCTCGGTGGTGCCGGAGCTCGTGGTGCGCCTCGTGCCGGAAGAGAATGCCATCACCGACGGCGGGTTCCCCAGCGGCCACACCAACGCCGCCTTCCTTGCAGGTCTGGGGCTCGCATCCTCGGCTCCGGAGCACTATGACGAGCTGCTCATGACCGCCGCCGAGCTGGGCCGCAGCCGCATGGTCGCGGGAATGCACTCGCCGCTCGATGTGATCGGAGGACGCATCCTCGCGACGGGCCTCGCGGGTGCGACCCTCGAAGATTCCGCGAATGCACCGTTGATCGCACAGGCGCGCACGGACGCGCAGTCGCTGCTCGCGCTCGACACCATGTCGGATGCCGATCGCGATGCGTACCAGGCCGATCTCGCGCGTTACCGTGAGCTCACGACCGCCGGCCTCACGCCGGTGGGAGCGACCGGAGAGCCGGCGCATGTGCCCGCGGGTGCGGAATCGCTGCTGCGTTCGCGATTCCCCTACCTCAGCGACGAGCAGCTGCGATGGGTGCTGTACTCGACCGCCCTCGACTCCGGTCTGCCCCTGACCGACGACGCCGAGGGCTGGGGGCGCATCGATCTGTACTCCGCCGTCCACGGCTACGGCACGCTGGACCGCGACGTGGATGTGACGATGGATGCCGCGGCCGGCGGATTCTCGGCAGGCGACGTGTGGCTCAACGACATCGACGGCGCCGGTGGGCTGACGAAGGGCGGTTCCGGTGCCCTCACGCTGGCCGGGGACAACTCCTTCGAGGGCGGAGTGCTTGTCGCGGGAGGCGACGTGGTCGCAGGCCACCCCGACTCACTGGGGACGGGCCCGGTGGAGGTGCGCTCCGGCGATCTCGTCGACGGCGCGGGAGAGACCGTCCACATCGGCGCGGCATACAGCCAGCGCCGCGACGGCACGCTGCGGCTCACGCAGGAGAGTGGGACGGCCCCGGCTCTCAGCGTGGGCGGCGCGGCGCACTACGCCGGCACGCTCGAGGTGGACCTGAGCAGTCTGGCCGCCTCCGCGGACGGCGTGCGCGTCATCGCGCACGATCGCTCGAGCGGACGGTTCTCGGCGCTCGTCGTCACCGGTGCTGCCGACAGCGCGGCCTACGAGCTCGACTACCGCAAGGACGGCGTCTACCTCGTGGCCGAGCAGTCCCACGGCTCCCGTCCGGATGCCGGGACGGCAAGCGGGCTCGACCTGCCGCTCAGCCTCGCGCCGGCACGTCCGGGTCGCGCGATCGTCTGATCGCGCGCCCGCCGGCAGCCGTTGCGAACCGGCCCTGCCCCTCGAGACCGAGGGGCAGGGCCGTGCACACGTTGCGATCGAGCCGCGGGCTCAAGCGCTGCTCGCCTGTCACGATTCGTGGCGCCGACCCACCGTTTGTGACAGCTGAGCGGCCCCAACGGCTCGGCCGCAGCGCGCCGCGCCGCTCAGGTGTCGAGGGTGACGTCGACCTGGATCTCGGTCGCCAGGCGCTCGAGCTCGCTCGTGAGGTCGTCGAGGTCGACGGATGCCGGAACCCGGGCGACGACCGTCGCCTCGAAGAGGCGCCCGCCGTACATCGCGGCATCCGCGGTGTGAGTGGTCAGCTTGTCGATGCTCACGCCGTGGGCGCCCAGCACCGACGAGATGTCGCGGACGATGCCCGGACGGTCGTTCCCGATCACCTGCATCGTGAGCGGCCGCGCCGTACCGAGCGGCGGCTCCACCGTTCCGGTGTGCACCGCGACCTTCAGCAGGCCGTCGAGCACGGTCAGCGCCGCGCGCAGCTCGTCGGCCCGCTCGGCCGGCACCGATACCTCGATGATGCCGGCGAAGGCGCCGGACAGCTCCGCCAGCTGGCTGTTCTCCCAGTTGCCGCCGTGGTTGCCGACGACGTCGGCGACCGCCGCGACCAGTCCGGACCGGTCGTCGCCGACCACGGTGAGCACGAGCGTCGTCATGCGGACACTGTACCCATGCGGCCCGGCTCGGCGGACCGGAATGTCTCAGCGCTGCCGGCGGCGGGCGGCTCCGGCCGGGATGGGATCAGCGGGGGGAGAGCTCGTCGATCACCGGGAAGGACAGGCGGAACCGTTCCGGGTCACCGCCGACGGCGGAGGCCGCGCCGAACTCGTCGGCGACGACGGTGACTCCCCGGGCGCTGGCCTCGGCGATCCGCACCGGGCGTTCGCTGCCGTCGGGGAAGTGCAGGGTCCACCGGTCGGCCAGGTAGCCGATGCCGAGCTCGTCGAGCAGCTCCTCGGCGGCGAGCCACTCGAGCGGGCCGGCGCCGTCGGGCGTCCGTTCGCGGCCCAGCAGGTCGAACACGCGGAAGCCGTCGCCCTCGGCGAGCATCCATCCCAGGATCTCGCTGTCGGAACGCCGGTACTCGATCCAGTCGGCAGGCAGCATGGGACCCGAGCGTAGCGAACGCGTCGCCGTCGTGGCACACGGTTCATCCACAACCCGCGCGCGGGTCGGGCGATCGGCGGCCGCATCCCGGTAGCATCCGAGCAGAGATCGCACGTGGGGATGCGCGGTCCGGACTCGGGGAGTCGCATGACCAGTTTCGGCACGGATCCCGCGCGGCCCTCCGCGCGGCGACGTCGGCGCCGCGTGTTCGCGGGCATCGCGGGCGCCGTCGTCGTGCTCGCCGTGATCGGCGGCACGGTGGCCGCGATCGGGTTCGCACGCGCGGCCGCCGGAGACCGGCAGGCGGATGCCGCGCCCAGCGCCACCGCGGCGGCGACACCCACCCCCGTCCCGACCCCGCTCACTCCGGAGGAGCAGCTGCTGGCGAGCGCGCCGGACCCCGCGGCCTGCGCCGTCAGCTTCGCAGGCGAGGGGGTGGCCGACGCACCGATGCTCCAGACGCAGGGCACGCTCTATGCCGCGCTGCCGATCCCCTCGCGGGAGGGACTCGTGTTCGCCGGCTGGTACGCGACGCCGGAGGATGCCGCGGCGCTCGCCATTCCCGGACGCGTCAACGGCTCCGAGCCCGTCGTCTGCACCGATCGGCGGGTGACGCTGCACGGCGCGTGGATGAGCCCCGAGCAGAACGCCGCCGAAGACGCACGCATCCCGATCCTCATGTACCACCAGTTCACCGCGAATCCCGAGGGCGAGAGCGGGTGGCTGCGGGGCAATTACGCGTACATCGGCGACTTCGATGCGCATATGAACCACATCGCGACCACGGGGTTCTACCTGCCGACCTGGGATGAGCTGTCGGCCTTCATCGACGGACGGCTGTTCCTGCCGAACCATTCGGTGATCGTCACCGACGACGACGCCGACCAGACGTGGTTCGACCTGGCGGTGCCCGTCATAGACACGTACAAGGTGCTCGCCACATCGTTCATGATCACGGCGTACCGCCAGGATCCCCCGCCGAACATGTACGTGCTGCGCCGGTCGCACACCCACGACATGCACCGCGCGGGCGCCAACGGCGATGGTCTCATCACCAACCTCGGGGTGCCCGAGATCGTCGCCGACATGGAGGCGTCCGCCGGCGTGCTCGGCGTGAAGGAGATCGTGGCGTATCCCTTCGGTCACTACAACGACACCGCAAAAGAGGGGCTCCGGCAGGCCGGCTGGGAGATGGCGCGCACCATCGAGCCCGGCTACGTCACGATCGGAACCGACAAGCTCGCGCTGCCGACGGTGCGCATCAACTACGGCATGGGGCTCGACGCGCTGGTGAACCTGATCGGCTGAAGCGAAGCTGCGGCACACGGCGCATTACAGGTTTCGATTTGGTCTTGTCAAGTTTTTCGGGGGCAAAGTCTTCCGATCGACGGGCTGCCGCAGTACATTTACAGGGCGCAGGGGGAGTTCGAACCCGAATCGAACGACCCCACGACCCGACAACCCGGCCGGGTCTGCGCATTGGGGTTGTATGGCCTGTTCGGCGTGCCGTCGTGCGGGCTTCTGGGGAAGTACATGTCTGCTAGGGACGCGTCATCGTGCGCGCGGTGGACCGCGGTCTGAAGCCGACCGCGATCGAAGCGGCGCCGACGGGCGCCGGAGGAGTGACCCGAACGCTCCTCCGACGCCCAACTCCGACGCGCCCACTTCTGGATGTCCTCCCCGACGCGATCGCCCCTCGCGCGCAGCCGTCGCTGGAGCGCCGCCACCTCTGGGAGAGGCGCTACCGGCGACGGCTGATCGCGACCGATGCGGTCTGCATCACCGCGGCCGCCGCCGCGGCCATCGTCTTCGAGGCCGCAGCCGGCGTGCCCATCGCACAGCTCGCCGGACCCGCCCGCATCGGACTCTTCGTCATCTGCGCGTGGATGACGCTCCTGGCGCTCGCCCGTACGCGGGAACCCTCCGTGCTCGGCGCGGGAGCCGCCGAGTACATGCGCCTCGGGCATGCGACAGGCTTCGCGTTCGGCATCCTGTCGGTTGTCTTCATCCTGGCGCAGCTGCCCGGACTGCGCGCGCAGCTCATCATCGCGCTGCCCGTCGGGCTCGTCGCCCTGGTGCTGAGCCGCTGGCTCTGGCGCAGGTGGCTCATCCACGAGCGCGAGCGTGGCGAATGCGTATCACGGGTCCTCGTCGCGGGCACGCGCGACGACGTCGAGTACGTCATCGAGAAGCTCGTGCACGACCCTCATCACGCCTTCCTCGTGATCGGAGCGACGACGACGGACGGCGTGTTCGAGCCGATCGACATCGAGGATCATCTCTACCCGGTGATCGGGTCGATCCGCTTCACGGCGGCCTACGGTCGCGAGGCCGGCGCCGACACCATCGTCGTCGCGAGCACGCCGGACGACGACCGCGACTTCGTGCGGCGGCTGGGCTGGGAGCTGGAGGGCAGCGCGGCCGAGCTCGTGCTGTGCAACCGGCTCACCGACGTGGCAGGACCCCGATTGTCGCTGCGGCCCCTCGACGGGCTGCCGCTCGTGCAGGTGAAGATCCCCGAGTTCGAGGGCGGCATCCACGCCATCAAGCGGGGGATGGATGTGGTGCTCTCACTCCTCGCCCTCCTGCCGATCGCGCTCATCGCGCCGTTCGTGGCCGTCGCCATCAAACTCGACTCGCGCGGCCCTGTGCTGTTCCACCAGCTGCGGGTGGGTCGCGACGGCCGTCAGTTCTCGATGCTCAAATTCCGCACCATGGTGGTCGACGCCGAGGAGCGGCGCGCTGAGCTGCTCGCCCAGAACGACGGCGCGGGGCCGCTGTTCAAGGTGAAGCGCGACCCGCGGGTGACGCGAGTGGGCGCGATCCTGCGCAGGTTCTCGATCGATGAGCTGCCGCAGTTCGTCAACGTGCTGCGCGGTGACATGAGCATCGTGGGCCCGCGCCCGCCGCTTCCGAACGAGGTGACGTCGTACGACGGCAGCGTGTACCGCCGGCTCTACATCAAGCCCGGCATCACGGGGCTCTGGCAGATCAGCGGTCGCAGCGACCTCACATGGGCCGACAGCGTTCGACTGGACCTGCGCTACGTCGAGAACTGGTCGATCGCCACGGACGTCATGATCATGTGGCGCACGGCGAAGGTCATGATGGCACCGAAGGGGGCCTACTGATGCTCCCCCAGAAGACTTGGCCGGCGACAATGGCGTCGCCGGCCGCCAACAGCTGGACCCGCGGTCGTCACCCGCCGCTGCCCGTCAGGTGCACACTGGCGCTGGCGTCACCGGTGGACGCCCGTTCCCCAAGCGGGCGTGACCGCGGGTCCTTGGGACCGACGCCCGGGCGGACGGAGACGGTGCGAGCCGTACATTCCGATAATGGAATACGTGGGGCGGTCAGCTAGCTCGACACCACTCGCACCTGGGAGAACTCGACCGCCTCGTTCGACGCGTAATCCTTGAACAGGCGGATCCAGGGCCCCCTGCCGTCGGGCTCAGCGAGCTCGGCCTCTATCGGCTCACCACCGTCGGCGGTGGCGCGCACCCGGTCGTCGGACACGTCGATCCGAATCCGCACCGGGTCGCCTGCGGTCGGCGCGTCGACCGTGCCCGTCGCCAGGTCGGATCCGGTGACACCGCGCTCGCAGCGAGCGAGTGCGATCGTCCCGTCGGCGTGAAGCGAGAACTGATAGCCGTCGGCGTCGCCCCGCCCGCCCTGCCCTCCCGGCGCGTCGCCGGTCAAGGCGAACACCGCGCCGACAGCGCCGCGCGGAGGGACGGCATCCGGCCAGACGATCGTCATGTCCAGACGGCTCAGCTGCGCTCCCGGAACGGCCAGTGAACCCATCAGATAGCTGGTCGGGTCCATCCGCTGGATGCGCAGGGCTGCCCGGTCCGGGACGAACGAGGGCTGAGAAGACCAGCCGAGGGTGGCGATCGCCGTAGGAAGGTCGCCGGGTGCTCGTCGGCCGGTCGCGAAAGCGTCCCGGTCGGCAGGCCTGCCGTCGACGAGGTAGCCCACGTTGGAGCACATCAGCCCGGCGACCCCGAGGCCCGCGAGCCGTTCCACGTCGTCGTGGAACCGCACCTCCCAGCACATCACCGGGACCCCCGTGGCCACGACGCGCCTGATCACGTCGTCCGGCATCGTCACCGGCACGCCCAGGATGTCGAAAGTCGTCGCGAACTCGTCCAGGCGGTCGATCTGCTCCACGTCGAAGTATCCCCACGCGCAGTAGCCTCGCTCTTTCGCAGCGCGCACCTGTGAGGCCGGCGCCCACTGCTTCCAGACGAAGCGCTCCCTCGCCCGGGGTTGAGCATCGAGGAGGTCCAGGAGCGGACGTGTGTTCGTGCCCTGCTTGTCCTCGATGAACACCAGCGTGTCCGGGCCGATCTCACGCAGGACGTCCTCGAGCCTCGAGACAGGCTCGAGCGGGGTGTCGACGCCCAGCCAGCTCCGGGCGTCCACAGACAGGGCGCTCACCTCGCTCCACGTCATGTCGGCGATCTTTCTGTCGACGCCCAGTACCCGTTCGCCTGACAGATCGTGGTGACAGATCAGCACGCCGTCCGACGTCGCGCACACCGAGATCTCGATCGCCTCGGCGCCCGCCTGCAGCGAGTTCCGATAGGCGGCGAGAGTGTGCTCCGGCCAGTTGTCGCCGCTGCCGCGATGACCGACGTAGAACCTCGGCCGGCCGATGAGCTCGCGGACGTCGAACGGGATGGGTGCGCGCGAGGGCGACGGAACGCCCGAAGGAGAGGGAGCGGCGGGGATCGTCTCGGACGGGTTCCTGTTCGCCGGGGGCGGCGCCGAGCAGCCGGCCAGGACCACGGTCGACAGCCCGCCGATGAGGAAGACACGACGCGATATCGGAGACGTGGCCATCGCATCACCTCCCGTTGTTCGCGGGCGCCTCGGCCGCCGAGGCGCTCCTCTCGGCGATCTGGGTGCTCTACGGCACCGCTGTGTAGGTGAGCGTCAGCGTGGGGCGATACGACGCGTTGGTGGCCTCTCGCGACCAGATACGCACGTTGTCCGTCCCGGCCGTGCTCGACATCCGCATCGTGATCGTCTGACCCGACAGCCCCGCGAGGTCGGCTGCCTGGATGCTCACCGTGTAGGCGGTGTTGGTGGCGCCGGCCCCCGTCAGCTCCCCGATCACTCCGGACGAGGTCTGAGTGAGACGCGTGTTCCACGTCAGGGTCGCCTCGTCCCATGGCCCGGTCATCAGGTGGAAGACATGTGCGTTCGCGGAGGCCGCTGTGGAGTCCGTGGACGTTCGCACCGACAGCGAGGCGGACGTCAGCTGCATCCCTGCCGGTGCGGCAGGGAGGGCGAACGACAGGAACGACTCGATCCCCGTGCTGAAGCGGGACGACAGCTGGTTGGTCGTGCCGTACGTCGCCGCAGCGTTGCTCGCCGCGGCCATCGTGTCGGCGCTGGTCACGATCGCCTGCACGACGGGCGGCACGACCGGCGGAGCGATGGTCGCCGAGACGGCGGACGAAGCCGCGCTCACGTTGCCGGCGGCATCGCGCGCGGTCACCCGGTAATACCAAGTGCCCGTCGGGCGCCCGTTGTCGGTATAGGAGGAAGCGGTGACGTCGGACAGCCGCGACGACGGGTCGGCGGCGAAGTCCGCAGCGGTCCCGCGGTAGACCGTGTAGCCGGTCACACCGCTGTTGTCGGTGGATGCGTTCCATGCGAGCCCGACGTCGGCGTTGCCGGCGACGGACGCGACCAGACCCGTGGGCACCGAAGGCGCCTCCGTATCGGGGCCGGCGACGGGTGTGAAGGTGAGTCTCACAGACGGCCGATACGTCGCCGATGTCGCCTCCGCCGACCAGAGCCGGACGTTGTCGGCGCCCGCGCTCGACATCCGGAGCGTCACGGTCTGGCCGAGGGCCGATGCGAGCGGGCCCGTGGTCAGCGCGACCGTGTAGGGGGTGTTCGTGGCCGTCGCGCCGGTGAGGCTGCCCAGTGCCCCCGACGTCGCCGTCAGCGGCCTGTTGTTCCAGTTCACGGTGGCTTCGGTCCACGCTCCGGACATGAGACGGAACTCGTGCGCGTCCACGGAGGCCGCCGTGCCGTCGGTCGACGTCCGCACCGAGAGGACGGCGCCCGTGAGCGCCGTGCCCGCGGGAGCGGCCGGAAGCGGGACGGCGAGGAACGACTCGATCGCACCCCCGGTCCCGCGCGACGACAGTTGATTCGACGTGCCGTAGAGCGTCGTCGGAGCCGACTGCGCCACCATGGCGTCGTCGGTGATCGGCACCGTGATCTCGACCGGTGTGCCGCCGTTGGCGAGGATGGTCGCGTATACGCTTGCCGACGCACCGCTTACGTTGTTCTCCGCGTCCCGCGCCGTCACCTTGTAGTACCAGACGCCCGGCGTCCGGCCGTTGTCCGTGTACGACGGCGCGGTCACGTCGGCGATCTTCGAGGAGGCGTCCGGCGCGAAGCCCGCACTCGTCCCTCGATACACGGCGTACCCGGTGACCCCGACGTTGTCCGCCGCGGGCGACCAGGTGACGGTCACATCCGCGTTGCCGGCGACGGAGGTCGCCAGCCCCGTCGGCACCGTCGGTGCCTGCGTGTCAGGACCGGAGGCGGGCGTGAACGTCAGCCGCAGCGAGGGCCGGTAGGCCGCCACCGCCTCGGCGGACCACAGGCGTACGTTGTCGCTGTTGGCGCCCGACATCCGGAGGGTCACCGTCTGCCCGAGGAACGAGGACAGTCCGTCGGCGCCGAGGCTGACGGTGTAGGCGGCGTTGAGCGCTGTCGCGCCCGTGAGAGTGCCGAGCACGCCGGTCGCCGTCGTGGTCGGGCGGTTGTTCCACGTGACGGCGTCCTCGGTCCAGGCGCCTGTCACCAGCCGGAACTGAGGAGAGTCCGTCGTCGCGGCGGTGCTGTCGTTCGATGTGCGGACCGACAGCACGGCGCTCGTCAGCACTGTCCCGGCCGGTGCGGCCGGCAGCGGCAGTCGGATGAACGACTCGATCGTTCCGCTGGTTCCCCGCGCCGACAGCTGGTTCGACGAGCCGTACAGGGTCGTCGGAGCCGACTGCGCCACCATCGCGTCCTCGGTGGGCGAGAGGGTCACCTCGACCGCCTGCGACGGCGGCTGGATGGTCACCGAGGCGGACGCTGGGGCGCTGACGTTGCCCGCGGCATCCTGTGCGGTCACTCGGTAGTACCACGTGCCGGCGGCACGCCCCGTGTCCACGTGCCCCGGCGTCGTGACCTCCGCGATGCGGTTGCCCGCGCTCGGCGTGAAGTCCGCCACGAGGCTGCGGTACAGCACGTAGGAGCTGACGCCGCGGTCATCGGTCGAGGGGTTCCACGAGAGCGTCACGGTGGTTCCGCTGGACAGCGTCGCCGTGAAGCCGCCCGGTGAACTCGGGGCGGTCACATCCGGCGGGACGATCGTCAGCATCGCGGTGTCCGAGGGCTGACTGACGTTGCCCGCCGCATCTCGCGCGACGACGCGATAGTAGTGCGAGCCCGCGGAGAGCCCGCTCTCGCTGAACGACGTGCCGCTGACGGTGCCGACCAGCGTCCCGTCGGCGATCGAGAAGCCCGGGGCATCCCCCCGGTAGACCATGTAGTCGATCACATCGACGTTGTCCGCGGACGGCGCCCATGTGACGGTCGCGCCATTCGCCCCCGCCTGCGTCGCGGCCGGGCTGGCGGGTGCCGTGGGGGCGTCGATGTCGGTGACGAGGAGCTGCCTGGGCGCCGACGGCAGGCTCTCGTTCTCGGCGCCGTCGACCGCGGTCACCCGGTAGTAGTACGTGCCCAGCGCGGGGGCGTCCTCGTGGTACGAGGTCGTCGCCGTTGTCGCGAGGAACGAATCGGCGTCGGGCGTGAAGTCGGCCGACGTGCTCCGGTAGACGCGGTATTCCAGCACGCCGGTGCTGTCGGTGGATGCCGCCCACGACACGTCCACCCCGCCGGAGCCGTGGGTGGCGGTGAGGCCGGAGGGCGTGCTCGGGGATGCGGCGTCCTGCACCCCGAGCGCGTAGTGGCGGGCGATCTCGTTGGCACTCAGGCCGCCGTTGTACACGGCGAACTCGTCCAGCGCCCCGCGGAAGTACGAGTTCGAAGTCGCGCCGGGCCAGCTGCCGAGGTTGCCGCCGCCGATGCGCCAGTACCCGCTCGTCGTATCCGCGCCGGTGATGCTGCTCTGGGCGACGAGCACGCCGTCGACGTAGAGCTTCCGGCCGGAGGAGTCCAAGACTCCCACCGCGCTGTGCCAGTTGCCGTCGGCGTAGCCGAGCGGGCTGGTCACGACCGCCGCCGAGCCGACCCACGAGCCGAAGACGAGATTGCCGCCCGCGGTCATGTACAGATGCTTGTCGTAGTTCGTGCCGTTGCCGGTCTGTGCGTTCTCGAATCCGAACAGCTTGCCGCCGGCGGTCGTGGTGTTGAACCAGATCTCGCCGGTGAAGGCCGCCGAGGGCGTGAGCGTGGCCTGCGTGGCGACCGTGCCCTGCTGTGTGCCGGGGGTCGTCACCGCCGGGTCGCCGGGGATGATGCCCGGCTGACCCTTGGTGACGCCGTTCCGGTACACCCCCGGATAGGTGCCGAAGCGGGCGGCGTCGGCGGCAGTGGTGCCGGATGCGTCACCGAGGCGCCAGTAGAGCGTCGGGTCTGCGGCGAAGACGCGAGTGCCGTAGGCGTCGGCGGGAGCGTGGTTGAGATCGAGTTCTCGGCCCGCCGCCTCATAGTGGTCGGCCACGTCGCCGGCGCCGAGTGCCGACGAGTAGACGGCGGTCTCGTCGATCGTGCCCGCGAAGAAGTTGCTCGTCGGGCGGTTCGGCCAGCTCGAGAGGTTGTCTCCGCCGACGTGCCACACCCCGTGGTAGGACTGGGCGACCGCGTTCGAATTCTGCGCCACGCGGACGCCGTCGACGTACAGCGCCATCCCGCTCGCGCCCTGCGTGCCCACGACGTGGTGCCACGACCCGTCGTTCAGCGCACTGAGCGAGGTCAGGGTCACCGTCGAGCCGGTGTATGCGCCGAACACGACGCGGCCCGTGTTGGTCATGTAGAGGTGCCGGTCGTAGCTGCCGCTGAGCACGGTCGCCCCTGTGTCGGTGCGGGGGCGCCCGCTTCCGAATCCGACGATCTTGCCGCCTCGAGTGGTCGTCGTCCTGATCCACGTCTCGACGCTGTAGGTCGTCGGCGCGGGGGCCAGTCCCTGGTGCCAGACGTAGTCGTTGGCCCCGTCGAAGACGAGTGATCCGCTGGGGTCGCCGGCGACGGGGGTATCGGCCGAGACCGCCGCGCCGTTCTCGAGCACGCCCGGCTGGCGGCTGGTGTTCGTCGTCGCGGCGGAGCCGTCCTGTACCCACGAACCCGTCGTGTTCCCCTGCCAGTAGATCGCGGGCGCGTCGGAACGGACGGATGCCGCGTAATCGGCCGCGGGTGCGACCGCGGTGGCGGTCGCCACCTGCGAGAGCACCGAGCTGTTCGTGCCGTCGGTCGCTCGCACCCGGTAGGTGTAGGTCTGTCCCGCGACCACATCCGTGTCGACGAACGTCACCTGCGGGCGGTTCCACCACACCGATGATGAGGCGCCGCTCCAGATCGGGCTCGAGGAGTTGTTGCGGAAGACCTGATACGTGAGGTTCGAGTCGTCGTCGTCGATCGAGGTGCGGATCCGGACGTCGATCGACCCGCTGCTCTGAGCGACCGCCGATACCGTCGGCGCCGGCGGATTGCCGGTGTCGGTGGTCCCGAAGCGCGTCAGGTGGTCCTGCGGCGCACCGTTGATCGTGGTGAAGTCGCCGCCGCTCCACATGAACTGCTGCCCGGTCGACCTGCCGGTCGCGATGACGAGCGCGCGCGGGCCGATGTTCTCGCCGATGCCGTCGTTGGACTTGGGATCCCACGCGAAGTGCGACCCGTCGACCGCGCTCTGCGCGAGGAAGTAGTGACGCGTGCCGTCCTGCTGCGCATTCACCGAAGCGCAGTCATGACCGTGGCTCACGGAGTAGAGGGTCGTCTGGTGCTGCACGGTCATCTGGGTGGCGCCGAGGCACGTGTCGCGCCAGAGCTGGTCGCCCGTCGCCCACGAGAACGCCGCGCGCCCGTCGAAGACACCGCCGCCGCTGCCCTCGTTCGAGATGTAGAACCTGCCGTCGTCTGCGCTGAAGATGTGCTTGGTCACCGAGGTGTTCGCAATGAACCCGGCCGGATAGGTGCGGATGTTCGCACCCGTGACCGCGTCGACGATGGCGATCGAGTGCGAGTACGCGCCGTTGACCGAGAAGAAGTCTCCGCCGATCGCGACCTTGGAGCCGTCAGGCGAGACGCCGATCCCTCGGCCGATGTCGTCGACGTTTGCCGTCCACGGAAGCAGAGCCCCGGTCGTGACATCGACGGCGGCGAACCGCTGGCGTGCCTCGCCGCCCACCGTGAGGAACATGCCGCCGAAGTACATCGTCGTGCCCTTCACGGCGATGGTGTGCACGATCGAGGAGATGCTGGGGGGCCGGAAGCCCGTGACGGTGCATGTGCGGACGTCGATCTGGGCGATACGCCCCGTGGACACACCACCGACGTTCGAGAAGTTCCCGCCGATGTAGACGGTGTTGCCGTCGGGCGCCGCGATGGCCGCATAGACCGCCGGTGTTCCCCCGGCCAGCGAGAGACTCAGCTGGCACGCGTCGGCGCTGCCTGTCTCGGCGTCGAGGATCGCGAGGGCGTTCACGGCGACCGGCGAACCCGAACCTCCTTCGGGCGGACGCAGCTCGCTGAACGTGCCCCCCGCCACGACCTTGCCGGCCGATTGCGCGAGCGCGTACACCGTTCCGTTCGTCTGCCATGTCGGCAGCTCGTCGGCGCTGAACTGAACGCCGGGCGAGAGGGCTGCAGCCGGTTCGGGCGGTGTGACCGCGACAAGGCCGACCACGAGCGCCGAGGCTACGACGACACCTGCCCAGACACGTGAGACCATCGGTCACACCCCCAACGCCCACAGACGTATCCGTGGGCCATCCCAGAAGCACCGCCGGGTTCCCAGTCGTCGAGCTCGGACGCTTCCCAGTGCGTCTCTCGGCATTCGGGACGATGCAAGGCACACTGTACGCCTCCGTTCCGGCTTTGTCTCCAGGGATCTGCTGCGCGGGGGCTCCGGCGCGTGACGGGGCCCGCGCCTCCGACGGAACGCCGAGTGGATGCGTCGCGTTCGGACCGGCTATTCCGCGCGACGCGGTTGCGTTGTATGGTGTGCCCGAGATCGTCCCTCACCGGCAGGCGAGGGACGCTGACGGCCGTTGAACCCGAAACCGACGGCCGAAGAGACCGCGTTCCGCGCCGGCAGGCGAGGGACGCTGACGGCCGTTGAACCCGAAACCGACGGCCGATGGAGCGCGCTGGGGAGCGCTCTCCGAGATGCGTCGTGACGATGTCGTCGCGCGCCCGCTGGGGGGAAGTATGGCTGGGGAATGGCGCCTCGGCGCCCGATCGTCACGCGTATCGGCGTCGCCGGAGACGGCGAAGATGCCGCGACCGTTGACGACGGCTGCGAGCGCCGCCGCGTCGGGGGGTGCGACGAGACGTCGAACAGCGCCCGGAGTGCTCTTCGTCGGCATCAACTACGCACCCGAACCGACGGGCATCGCGCCCTACACGGAGGGCATGGCGTGCGCCCTCGCGGCGCGAGGATGGCGCGTGCGGGTCATCACCACGCATCCGCACTATCCGTGGTGGAAGGTTCAGGACGGCTACGGTGGCTGGACCCGCACCGAGACGCGGGATCTGGTCGACGTCACGCGACTGCGCCACTACGTGCCTCGACGTCACACCATGCTCCATCGGGCGCTCTCGGAGCTGACCTTCGGGCTCAGGGCGACCTTCGCCGGTTGGCACCGCCCCGATGCCGTCGTCCTGGTCAGCCCCGCGATGATCTCCTCCCGGCTGGCCGCCGTCCGTGCTGCATTGACGGGCGTACCGACGATCGTGTGGGTGCAGGACATCTACACGCTCGGCGCGCGGGAGACAGGTGCCGTGTCGCATGGCGCGGCGGGGATCGCCGCGCTCGAGCGCGGGCTGGTGAACTCCGCCGACCGGGTCGTGGCGATCCATGACCGATTCCGCCGGGTGCTCCAGGAGGACCTGTCGGTCGCCACGCCCGTCGACGTCGTGCGGAACTGGTCGCACGTGAGAACGGACGGCGCCGGACGGGACAGCGTGCTCCGCCGGCAGCTCGGCTGGGCGGACGATGACGTCGTCGTGCTGCATGCCGGCAACATCGGGGCGAAGCAGGGACTCGACAACGTCGTCCATGCCTCCCTCGAGGCGGCTCGCCGCGGATCCCACGTGAAGTTCGTCCTGCTGGGCGACGGGAACCAGCGCCACGCGCTCGAGGCGATGGCGTCATGCTCACGACTGCAGTTCCTCGATCCGCTGCCGGACGGCGCCTTCGAGCGTGCGCTGGCCTCAGCCGACATCCTCCTGGTCAACGAGCGCCCGGGTGTCACCGAGATGGCCGTCCCCAGCAAGCTGACGACGTACTTCGCCACAGGGCTTCCGGTGATCGCCGCGGTCGACCCGTCGAGCATCACTCACGACGAGGTCTGCGCCGCCGGAGCCGGCCCGTGCGTCCCTGCGGGCGACCCGGACGCACTGGTCGACGCCGCCGAGCGGCTCGCGGCTGACCCCGTCGCCGCACGGGCGTTCGGCCGCGCCGCGCAGAGCTATCGGGATGCGCATCTCGGCGTCGACGCCGCGGTCGCCTCCTTCGAGGCGACGATCCAGGCGGCGATGGTGTCGGGTCGGCGCGCGTCGGCCGGCGCACTCGCCGGTTCGCGGAGCCGCGGGCACCGCCCGGTCCTCCACCACTGACGGACGACGGACCCGGACGCGGCGTCCTTTCACCGGCCGGCGACCCGCGGGTCGCCCACGGCCGAGCCGGCGGCGGAGCGCTCGCTCCGCCGCCGCCTCTCCCCCGCTCAGGGTGTCGTGTACGTCAGCGTCAACGTCGGTCGATAGTCCACTGGCGTCGCCTCACGAGACCACAGCCGCACGTTGTCGCTGCCCGCCGGACTGGACAGTCGCAGCGTGACCGATGTGCCGGCCAACGGTCCGAGGTCGGCGGCGGACAGGTTGGCGATGTAGGGACTGTTCACCGCCGTCGCTCCCGTGAGCTGCCCGAGGACAGCAGCGCCCACGCTGGTAGGACGGTTGTTCCAGGTGATCGTGCCCTCCTGCCACGTGCCGCTGACGAGCCGGAACTCGTGGATGTCGGTCGATCCGGCCGTCGAATCGTTGGACGTCCGCAGCGAGATCGTCGCCGAAGTGAGCACCTGCCCGGCCGGCGCTGCCGGCAGGTCGAACCTCAGGAAGGACTCGATCGTGGTGTTGAAGCGCGACGATATCTGGTTGGTGGCTCCATAGGCGAAGGCCGGGTTGATGGCCGCGGCCATCGAGTCGGCGGTCGTCACGATCGTCTGCGTCGTGGGTGGAGCCGGTGGATTGGTCACCGTGGCGCTCGCGGCGGCCGAGGCCGCACTCACGTTCGACGATCCATCCCTCGCGGCCACCTTGTAGAACCACGTGCCCTGCGGCCGAGCGCTGTCGGTGAAGGTCGTCTCCATCACGTCGCCGATCCGAGAAGCGTCGTTCGCGGTGAAGCCGGCCGTCGTGCCTCGATAGACGAGGTATCCGGTGACCCCGACGTTGTCCGTCGAGGCACTCCAGTTCAGGGTGACGTTGTTGGCGCCCTCGACGGTGGCCGTCAGTCCCCCGGGCACGCTCGGCGGCGTGTTGTCGGGAGCCACGATGACGACGGATGCCGCGTTCGACGCACCGGAGACGTTCCCGGCGGCGTCGCGAGCGGTCACCTTGTAGTACCACGTGCCCTCCGAGAGCGGCGTGTCGTGATACGAGGTGCCGGCGATGTTCGGCTGGATGAGGGTCTCCATGCTCGGCACGAAGCCCGCATCCGAGCCCCGGTACAGCGCATAGCCCGTCACCCCGGCGTTGTCTGTCGAGGCCGTCCAGGAGACGTCGGCCGCCTGGCCCGCCGCGACGGCGTTCACTCCCGTCGGGACGCTCGGCGCCACACCGTCGACGACAGTGACGGGAGCGGAGGCCGCGGAGGCCGCGCTCACGTTGCCGGCGCCGTCGAAGGCGACGACCTTGTAGTAGAAGGTGCCAGGAGGCGGTGCGACGTCTTCGAACGTCGTGCCCGCGACCGTCCCACGGAGCGTGTCGGCCGCGGGGGTGAACCCGGCGGTCGTCCCGCGATAGACCCGGTACCCCGCGACGCCGACGTTGTCGGTCGAGGCGGTCCAGGTCACGTCGACGTTCGCTCCGTCGAACGAGGCACCCACCCCTTGGGGCGTGCTCGGAATCACCGCGTCGACGAAGCCCGTCCCGACGCTGAAGTGGTTCTGCACCTGCTGTGGCGACAGCGCCTGGTAGTACACCGCCGTCTCGTCCAGCTGGCCGTCGAAGTAGCGGTTCACCAGGGCGTTGCCGGCGCTCGGGTAGCCGTTGAGGGTGTCACCGCCGACGTGCCACGTGCCGTTGTAGGTGCCGCTGCCCGTCGTGGCGTTCTGCGCCTGAAGGACTCCGTCGACATACAGCCGCATGCCGCCCGGCCCCTGGGTGCCGACCACGTGGTGCCACTGCCCGTCGTTGACCGCCGCGAGGCTCCGGAGCGTCGTCGTTCCGAACCCGGCGCGCACGCCGAACCGCAGGAACCCGGTCCCGTTCTCCATGTACACCACGCGGTCGACCGTCCCGCTGACGCGATCGGTCCCGTTGTCCGAACGAGGGCGCCCCGTCGACGATCCGTAGTTGGCGAGCGCCCCACCCGTGGTCGACGTCGTACGGAGCCACGTCTCCACCGAGTACACGGTGGGTCCGGGCGCGATGACGTCGTTCCAGATGTACTGCGGCAACCCGTTCGGCTGCGTGTCGGTGAACGTCGCACTGCGGCTCGCGTCGTTGGGGATCGCCCCCGCGGCGGTGCGGTTCACGCCGTTCTGCGCGAGGCCGTTGAGCCCGACGACCGTCGGGCCGGCGCTGTCCACGACCCACTGCGCGTTCGCCGTGTCGTCGTAGCGATAGAAGAGCCGTGGCTGATCGGCGATGACCGTGGATGCGTAGACGGACCCTGTCGCCGATGCCGTGACCGTCGCCGTCCCCGACAGGGCGCTCTGATTGTTCGCCCGGTCGATCGCGCGCACGCGATACGTGTAGCTCGTTCCGGGTGTGACATCCGTATCCACGAAGGTGGCCTGGAAGCGATACCAGTGCTTCGACTGGGCCACGCCGGTCCAGACGGGAGTCGTCGTGTTGTTCCCGCGATAGACGGCGTACGTGATGTCGGAATCGTCCGGATCGTAGATACCTCGGATGTTGACCTGGACCGCGTTCGGAGTGATGGCGCGTGCCGCGAGAGCCGGGACCGCCGGGGCGCCCGTATCCGTCGGGCTGAATCGCGTCACGCCCTGCTGGTTGGCGCCGTTGACGCGGGTGAACTCCCCGCCGACCCACAGGTACGGCGTGCCGTTCGTGCCCGGTCCGATCGCGATCGAGCGCGGGCCGATGCCTTCGCCGGTGCCGTCGTTCAGTTCCGGAAGCCAGCCGATCTGCAGCTGCGTCGGGTCAGTGGCGTGACTCACCGAGAGGAAGGTGCGCCGCCCGTCCGGGAACATCCCCATCGCCGAGCAGTCATGGCGATGGTGCGCCTCGAACAGCAGTCCCTGATACGGGACGATCGCCTGTGTGGCGCCGGCGCAGTTGTCGCGCCACGCCTGGCTGTAATCGGACCAGTTGTAGGCGAGGGCGCCGTCGAACCCGGCGAATCCCTCCTGCGCCACGAAGAAGCGCGTCCCGTCGGAGCTGATCATCTTCGTCCGCGAAGTGTTGCCGACCGTGTTGGCCGGCCACGTGCGCAACACCGCTCCCGTCGTCGAATCGACGACGGCGAAGCTGTGGGATGCCGATCCGTTGATGTCGAACCAGTCGCCCCCGATCGCAAGCCTGGTGCCGTCCGGTGAGAGCTGGAGCGCATCCCCGCGGGCATTCTTGTTGGGCACGACCGTGGTGCTGTAGAGCTCCTCCGTCACGCCGGAGGCGTTGGCGACGAAAGCCGTCTGCAGGGCTCCTGCGCGGTTGACCTTCGCGAAGCTGCGCCTGCTCTGCCCGCCGACCGTCTGGAAGACGCCACCGAAGTAGACCGCGTCGGCGGCCGGCTCGATCTCGAGCACATAGCTGGAGATGCCGCTCACCCGGAACGGCGTGACCGTGCAGGTGGCGACGTTGATCTCCGCGAGCCGGCTCACCGCGACGCCGCCCACGCTCGTGAACTGGCCGCCGATGAAGACCGTGTTGCCGTCAGGCGCCGCCTTCACCGCGTAGACCGCTGCCGTACCGCCGCTGAAGGCGACCGGCAGCTGACACGCGTCCGGCTCCCCTGTCGCGGCGTTCAGGATGGCCAGGCTCTGCAGACTTCTCGCAGCGCCTGACTGTCCTGCGCCCGGGCGGATCTGGCTGAAGGTCCCCCCGACGACTGCCCTGCCGCGGGATATACCGACCTGCCAGACCACGCCGTTGGTCTGCCAGGTCGGCAGCGCATCGGCGCTGAACGGCAGATCAGGCGAGAGGGCTTTCGCCTCTTCGGCAGGTGGTAGAGCGATCAATCCGATCGCGAGCGCCGCAACAGCGGCGAGGCTCGCGAAGATGCGAGTACGCACGTCAACCCCGATTCCCAGAATTCGAGACCGGTGTCGCACATCCCCAGTGGATCACCGGTCGCCCACAGGCTCCCGTCCGCGGGCACACGTGCTGTCGCTGCGATTTCGGCATCATCGTCGGGTGCAACTTGCCAGTACGCTTGACCGAGGAGTTTACACGACCATGCGTCAGACGTCAGGGTAGAGTCCGATACTCGTACCGGAGAGTGCGGGGACAGTGGGGGACATGTCCGGCCTGACCTTTCGCGAAGCCATGGATTCCTTGTCGAGCTCGCAGAAGAGCCGCGTGGGCGTCTCGCTGTATTCGCGCTACATCAACCGTCCCGTAGGGCGGGTTCTTGCGGCGGCTGCCGCCTCCACCGGGGTCTCCCCCAACGGCGTGACCGCCGTCTCGGCGTTCTGCACCGCCGCGGGCCTGATCGTGCTGGTGCTCAGCCCCGCCGGCTGGGTCACGGGTCTGGCTGTCGCGATCCTCCTGGTGCTCGGCTTCGCCCTGGACTCCGCGGACGGCCAGGTCGCCCGACTGACCGGGCGCGGCAGCCTCGCGGGCGAATGGCTCGACCACGTCGTCGATTCGGGCAAGATGGTCGCCGTCCATGCCGCGGTGCTCGTCGCGGCGGCGACGCAGGGGCTCCTGACGGGGGCGTGGCTCTTGATCCCGCTGGCCTACATGCTCGTCGCGGTCGTGCTCTTCTCGGGAATGACGATCTTCGAGCTGCTCCGCCGGACGCGGCCGCACCCCGCCGATCCGCCGAGATCCCCTTCGGCGATCCGCGCGTTCGGCCTGCTCCCGGCCGACTACGGGGTCCTCGCCCTCGCCTTCCTCCTGTGGGGGGCATCGCAGATCTTCTTCGTCGTCTATGCCGCCCTCGGAGGCCTGACCGCTCTCATCACGGCCGCTCTGCTGCTCAAGTGGTTCAGGGTTCTCAAGCGCACCAGCTGACCGACGAGACTACGGCGCCTCGCGTGTGTCCCGTCGGTAGTAGAACAGCGCCACGGGGACGAACAGGAGCGGAGCCGAGACCGCGTTCGCACCGAATCCGAGCACGAGGCTCCACTCGTCGCCTCCCAGCACGTAGCCGATGAGGAACCCGGCCGTGGTGGCCACGGCGATGCCGATGCGCACCAGCGTCACCGCCGATTGGTGATCGAGCACCCGCAGCACGATGCCGTGGATGCCCGCCCACCCCGTCAGGATCGTCGACGCGCCGACCAGAACGAGGCCGAGCAGGAGGTCCGCGCGTTCCACACCCGCAGGGGCCCAGCCGCTGAACCAGACGACGCCGACGAGGAACGCGACGCCGGCGGTGGCGAGGAGCCCGAGCCGGATGCTGGCGCGCCAGCCGCGTGCGATGATCGCCGACGCCCGCCGGTAGTCGACATGCGTGGCGCCGTCGGCGACGATGTTCGTCGTCGTCGCCGCGAAGGCCAGATTCAGCGGTCCGAGCAGGGTCTGCGCGAGCCGGACTCCGCCGATGAGGTCGTTCGCGCCGGAGCCGGCGAGCACGAACAGGGGCACCGAGACGATGAACTGCCCGACGGCGAAGTCGAGCGTCTGCCAGGCAGCGGACGACCGGTAGCTGCGGTAGGGGTAGACCCCCACGCGCAACGGGACCTGAGGGAGCACCACGGCAGCCGCGATCGCGCACGATACGCCGATCGCGAGCATGAACGACAGCGGCGTGGCGGCGAGAACAGGCAGCGCCGTCGCCGAGACGAGCGTCACGCGCACGGCGTCGCCTGCTGCGACGGCCCAGCGCCGGCTCGAGCCGATGGCGCGATATCGGACCCAGTCGTAGAACACCGGGACGGCGCCGGCGACACCGATGATGGCCGCCTCGCCGGCAGCGACCCCGCCCGAGCTGATCGCGATCGCGCCCACCGCGAGAGCCGACAGCGACGAGACGACGAGCATGTACCGCGCGGGCACGAGCGCATGCGGGTCGGTTCGCTGGAAGATCAGTGCGGGTTGGAAGAGGGCGGCTCGGGATCCTCCGACCGCGAGCGCGCTGGCCAGCGTGATGATCGAGAACGAGGTGAACGCCGCGGGATCCATGCGGACCGCGGCGATCAGGATGGGGAGTGCTCCCGCGGCGCTCGAGAGGATCTGCGCGACCGTCAGCGGACGGGGGAGCCGAGAGCGGCGGCTCATCTCGCCGCCGCTCGAACCGCGGCTTCGAGGTTGGCGCCGACGGCCTCGACGCTGAATCGATCCGGGGGTGCGGCGGCGATCGCCAGCTGCTCCGCCAGGTGCGCGTCGTCCCGCAGGAAGGTCGCGAGGGCGTCGGCCAGCGCTCGCGGCTCGACGGGATCGACGGCGACAGCGGCAGCCCCCGACGCGATGATCTCCTCGGCCGCCCCGTCCCGCGTCGACAGCACGACGGGACGCCGCGCGTTGACGGCCTCGAAGCCCGCGAGCGAGCGGTAGTCGCCCTGCGTCGGACAGATGACGACGTGCGCGCGAGCGTAGTCCGCAGTCACCTCGTCGTGCGGTCTTCGTCCGAGGAAGCGGACCCTCTCGACCAGCCCCAGGTCGCCGACCTGCCGTTCCAGCGCCGCGCGCTCCGGTCCGTCCCCGACGACATCCAGCGTCCAGTCGCGTACGTGCTCGGGGAGGGCGGCGAGCGCGGCGAGGAGGAGGTGAAGCCCCTTCCTGCGCTGAAGGCTGTTCAGGAACAGGAAGCGCACGGGACCGCCGTCGTCGAAGGCCGGCGGCGGATCCCCCGGCTGCGACGTGAGGTACGGCCCGACGCGCAGCCGCCCGGCTCGGATTCCGAGGCGCTCCCGCGCGTAGCGCGCGGTCCGCTCGTTGCTCACGAGCACGATGTGCGACCGACGGGCGAAGATCCGCTTCACCGTCGTCGCGAGCCGGCCCTCCGCCCCGCCGCGGAACGACGGCTCCGACTCGATCAGCTGCACCACGCGACGTCGCCGGAGGTGTGCCGTGGCGGCCGAGACGAGTGCCGTGGGAGTGAACTCGACGACGATGACGACATCGGTCGGACGCCGCAGCATCCGCCAGATCGCTCGGGGCGTCGGCACGCGGAGGTTGCCCGTGTACGTGTACTCCCCCACCCGGCGGTCGCGTCGACGCACCCAGAAGCGCAGGTCCGCAGCGAGCGGAAGCTCCGGGTATCGCTCGAGCGGATAGCCCTCTCGAACGAGGACGGTGGCGTCGGGGAACCTGCTGGCGAACTGCCCGAGCACGTCACGGAAGTAGGCCAGATCGTCGCCGAACCCGAAGGCGCCGCTCACCCACACCGCTCGCAGTCGATCGGACCCTGTCACCCCGGCCCTCCCTCGACGGTGTGATGACCGCGACAGCAGTGAGCGGTCCGCGAGGTGCGTGCGTGTGATCATATCCGCTGACCCACGGAAATCACGCGTGGCTAGGATGTCGCCCATGGGGGGACGACGCAGTCTTGCCGGTTTCACGGGCGCCGGCTACGACAAAGGGCGCGGCATCGCCTGGCAGGCGGCCTGGCAGCTCGCCTCCAGCCTTCTCGTCATGCCCTGGTTCGTGCCGGCCAAGGTTCGCGTCAGGGTGCTGAGAGCATTCGGCGCCAGGATCGGCGAGGGCGTGAACCTCCGTTCCGGCGTTCGCGTCCACTGGCCGTGGAAGCTCGTGATCGGCGACGACTCATGGATCGGCGAGCGCGTGTGGATCCTCAATCTCGAGCCGGTGACGATCGGCAGCGACGTCTGCCTCTCGCAGGGCGTCTTCCTCTGCACCGGGAGCCACGACCGACGCTCCCCGACGTTCGAGTTCGACAACGCGCCGATCACGGTCGAGGACGGGGCGTGGATCGCGGCGCGGGCGACGGTCCTGCGCGGCGTGAGGGTGGGCCGGGATGCGGTCGTCGGCGCCACGGCGCTGGTCACATCGGACGTGCAGCCGGAATCCATCGTCCTCGCGCCCCGCGCATCCGTCCGCGACCCGGTGGAGCCGACCACGTGAAGATCCTCGGAGTGGTCACGCTGCTCAGCCCGTCGGGCGAGTACGGCGGACCGACTCGGGTTGCGGTCAATCAGCTCCGCGCACTCCAGGACCGTGGGCATCAGGTCGTGCTCACCGGGACGCACCGTGGGTTCGACGGGGAGGTCCCGACCGAGATCGACGGCGTGCCGGCCAAGCTCTTCCCGGCCCGGACCCTCCTGCCGCGGACCGGGTTCGCCGGACTCGGCTCCCCCGAGCTGTGGCGGGCCGTCCACCGCCACGCCCGGGAGTTCGACGTCGTCCACGTGCACGCGGCGCGCGACCTCGTGACGCTTCCTGCGGCGCTCATCGCGCTCCGACGCGCGGTGCCGATCGTCGTGCAGACGCACGGCATGATCGACGAGACGAGCAATCCGCTCGCCGTTCCCCTCGATCTGGCGTTGACCCGGCCCGTGCTGCGACGAGCGCGGATCGTCGCCTACCTGACCTCGCGCGAGCGCGCGTCGCTGGAGGTCGTCTCCCGCGGCGAGGCTCGACTGGAAGAGCTGCCCAACGGGGTTCCGCGGGAAGCGGCGGCGGCGGCAGCAGCGTCAGTCGGTCCGGCCAGGGTGCTCTATCTTGCTCGTCTCGCGCCCCGCAAGCACCCGGTCGCGTTCGTCGAGGCCGCGGCGCGCGTCGCAGCCGAGTTCCCCGACGCCGCCTTCGCGCTCGTCGGACCGGATGAGGGCGAGCGTGCATCGGTGCTGAAGGCGATCGCCTCGTCGGGAGCGCCCGATCGCATCGCGTGGGAGGGTCCCGTCGGCATGAGCGGGGCGGCAGCGCGGATGCGGCAGGCCACGCTGTATGTCCTGCCGAGTGTCGACGAGCCCTACCCGATGTCGGTGCTGGAGGCGATGTCGGTCGGGCTGCCCGTCATCGTCACCGACACCTGCGGACTGGCTCCGTTCATCGGTGCGCACGATGCGGGCCTCGTCACTGACGACACGGTCGAGAGCCTCGCCGACGCGCTGCGCATCCTGGTCGCGGATCCGGAGCGCGCCGCGGCCATGGGCGCGCGCGGTCGGGGTGCGGTGCGCTCGGAGCGCAGCATGGATGTGATCGCCGAACGTCTCGAGCGTTTCTACGGGTAGGAGCGCCTGCCCCTCACTCAGCGCCTGGCGCACGCTGATTCGGTGCGTGGGCCGATCCCGTGGCGGCGCCGTCGGGCGTGAGCTGCGGCGGCGGACCCGGGTCGGGGCCTGCCTCCGCCGGTTGCCGGCCGCCGATGACGAAGACGATGCACAGGACGGTGAGGAACAGCGCCCCGGTCGCCTGCAGCAGCGATCCGCGCAGGAGGATCGTCATGAACACGGGCAGGATGCCGCCGACGATCGCCCAGACGCCGCCGACTCGCAGGGCAGGCACGATCCGGCTGTCCATCGCACGAAGCACCAGTCCGAGGAGCAGGAAGCCGACCACGACGGCGATGATGCCGCCGTTCACCAGCGCCTCGGCCCAGGTCGGCGCCGACAGGTTGTCGAAGGTGTACCCCCGGTACTCGGCCAGGAGGATGCCCGTGTCGGTGGGCTTGTTCGGCCAGAGGGCTCGAGGGACCCAGAAGAGGACGCTGCCGGCGAACTGGCTCATCGGTGCGACGAGACCGTCCACCCAGTAGGACAGCGCATTGGCGACCTGCCAGAACGCGTCGTAATCCGGATTGGACAGGTACTCGTCGAAGAAGCCCGACCGGGTGCCCGTCGCCGCACCCGCGCGGCGGAATGCGTCCGCGATCGGGAAGACGAACAGGAATCCGGCGATCGCTGCGAGCATCGTGATCCGTGCCCGCCTGCGCGTCCGCACGGCGCCGGCGTAGACGGCCAGAGCGAACACGACGGTCCCGAAGGAGTACCTCGCGCTCGTGATCGGATTGACGATGAGGAGGAGGATCACCGCTCCTGCGATGGCTCCGGTGAGCGCCAGCCGACGGCTCTGGGCGCTGCTCGCGGTGCGACGCAGCTGGGCCAGGGCGCCGACCGCGACCAGCAGCGGATAGATCCCGCTGGCGAAGACGATGCTTCGGACCGCGGGGTCCGGCCACGCGGCGGCACGCGCCGCGGCCGCCGCATCCCGGCTTCCGAGCAGGGCGATCGCGCCGAGCCGCCACAGGACGTAGCCGCTCAGTGCGACGGAGATGACGAACAGCGCGACGGTGCGCCAGCTGCTGACCGGACGCACGACCAGTGGCCTTCCCGCCGTCCGCCGGCGCCCCTCGCGCAGCATGAGCAGCAGGCGTCCCACCTCGTAGCAGAACACGCCGAGCAGGACCACCCCCGCCGTCGGCATGTCGAGCCCGGTGTCGACCCCGGGCGTCGTCGTCGATGTGAGCCCGGACAGGATCTGGGCGGTCGGAGCGATGCCCATGAAGATGTAGACGAACAGCCAGAAGAAGAAGTCGAACAGCCTCGGCGTTCCGCGCACCCAGAGCAGCGAGAGACGGATGCCGGCCCAGACGAGGAGTACGAGTGTGACGATCCAGGCGTCACTGCGTGGCAGATCCGCGACATCGGCGATCAGGAACGCCGGGACTCCGACCGACAGGACCGCCAGGGATGCGACGAGGAGAAGCATGCGCAAGCCTCGTCGCAGCTCGTCGTCCCCCGCTGCATCGGGTGCGCGGTAGGCGACTCGCCTGCCGTCGGATCCCTCGCGGCGCGGCCCGGAATGCGACAGCTGATCGGTTCGCGTCATCGGCGCCGTCCACGAGGATTTCGGAAGGAGCTGAGCGCCCAACCGAGAGATATAGCATTATAAGGGGATTGGGGAGAATTTCGGTTCGTTCTACCCCTCGGCGTGATCGGACGAGGGTATGGAAACCAGGAGTCTGCTGCGACTCATCCGCCACCACTGGGCGGTTGTCGTGTCGTGCATCCTGCTCGGCGTGCTCGCAGGCTGGACGCTGGTCGTCTCCACCCCCCGCGAGTACACCGCGAGCGCCGACGTCTTCGTCACCGTGACCGGCGGAGCGAGCACCGGCGAGCTCGCGCAGTCGTCGAACTTCTCGCAGCTGCAGGCGCGGAATTTCAGCGCGATCGCCACCCGCGAGGTGGTGCTCGCCCCCGTCATCGAGTCCCTCGACCTCGATGTCACGATCTCGCAGCTGCGCCGGCAGGTGTCGACGTCGGTGCCCCTCAATACGAGCGTCATCACCATCTCGGCGACGGACGAATCGCCGGCTCGAGCCGCCGCCATCGCCAACTCGGTGTCGAAGTTCCTCGCAGAGGTCGTCCCGTCGCTCACGCCGCGTGTAGACGGCCAGTCGCCCGTCCGGCTGCAGGTGATCGAGTCGGCGAAACCTCCGACAGCGCCGTCGTCGCCGAATGTCCCCCTCCTGCTGCTCACGGGCCTCCTCGCCGGACTCGTCGCCGCGACGGTCTTCGTCGTGCTCCGGGGCGTCGTCGATGCCCGCGTCCGCGACAAGGAGCAGGTCACCGAGATCACCGGGCTGCCGGTGCTCGGGGTCATCTCCTTCGACCGCCGCGCACAGCGGGATCCCATCGCCGTGATCAAGGCCGGCTCCCGGCGCGGCGAGGAGTATCGACAGCTGCGCGCCAACCTTCGCTTCCTGCAGCCCGGGGAAGTCCACAAGGTCTTCTCGGTCACGTCTTCCCGCCCCGGCGAGGGCAAGAGCGCGACAGCGGCCAACATCGCCGCCGCGCTGGCCGCATCTGGTCTCGCGGTCTGCCTCGTGGAGGCCGACCTGCGCCGACCGACTCTGGGCGACCTGCTCGATCTTCCGGAGTACTCCGGGTTCACCGACGTGCTCACCGGAGACATCGCGTTGGAGGACGCCATCGTGAGCTGGGGCCCCGACGACCTCAAGGTCCTCCTCGCCGGTTCTCGGCCGCCCAACCCGAGCGAACTGCTCGAGTCGACTGCGGCGAGCGCGGCACTGCAGCGGCTGCGCGAACGCTTCGACGTGACCATCATCGACTGCCCGCCCATCAATCCTGTGCCGGACGGTGCAGTGGTGGCGCGCCTGCTCGGTGGCGTCATCCTGGTCATCGGGGCACGGGTGCTCCGCGTGCGGGAGCTGCGTCGGGCGCTGGACCGCTTGACCTCCCTGGGGACGTCGGTCGAGGGGGCTGTGTTCAACATGTCCCGATCGCGAGAAGACCACCGCTACGAGTACGCGCCGGCCAAGGCGCCGGTGCGCCCGACCGAGGACGCCGTCGCGAACGCTCCGTCGAAGGCGGCGCAGGATGCCGGGGCCGCGGACGACCGTTTCATCAGCACGACAACGGCCCCACCGCGGAAGTCGGAGGATCTGGACGCCGGCGACCACGAGCCGGCCGTCGAGGGCGACTGGCCCCCGGACGAAGGGTCCGCCCAGCGAGCGGGAAGGCGCCGCTCGGCGTCGCCTGCCCACTTCCCCCCGCTCAGCGCGGTCGAGTCGCAGCGCGAGACCTGACGCCATGAGCGACGGACGGGGGTCGATCCTCTTCGTCTGCACGGGGAACGTGTGCCGGTCGCCGTACCTCGAGTGGGGACTGCGGGCAGCGCTCGCGTCCGCTCGTGGTCCCGTCATCCGGCTGACGTCGGCGGGTGTCGCACCGCTCCTCGGCCACCCGATGAGCAGCTACCTGCTCGAGCGCCTCCAGACCAGGGGAATCGACGCGTCGGAATTCAGGGCGCGAGCGCTGACGGAGGGGATGGTGGCACGGGCAGACGTCGTGCTCACCGCTTCACGGGAGCATCGGGGACTCATCGTCCGGCAGATGCCGGCGGCGGCGACGCGGACGTTCACCGTCCTGCAGTTCGCACGCCTCCTGCGCGCCGGTCGCGCATCGCGGAGCGCGGGTGCCGACCTGCCCGCGCTGGTGACCCTCGCCCAGCAGGCGCGTGGCCCGGCGGGCGCCTCGACGGAGCATGACGACATCGAGGACCCGTGGCAGCATTCCCGCCGGGTCTATGCGCGGAGCGCCGCGAAGATGGACGAGGTGCTCGAGGAGATCCTCGAGCACCTCGTCTCGCGATGAGCCGCCGGTGTTACCAGCTGCTGGCCGCGTAGTACTGCAGGTCCTGCACGTACGGCGTCGACACGACCTGGTGCGGGGAGGTGAGGGACTCCGCCGTGGCACCCGACCGGACGATCTTCGCCGACACGGTCCCCAGTTTCAGCGGCACCGTGTAGGCGGAGACTCCCGCCGGCGCCGAGAAGCTCGTGGTCGTGCCGCCGACGGTGATCTGCACCGTCGCTGCGGAGGGCAGCCACACGAGGGCCTCGACCGAGTCGCGAGCCGCAGTCGAGGTGCCGTCGAGCGCAGGGGCGCCCATCAGCGACTGCGAGTACGACGGCTTCGCGTCCACGAACTGCGTGCGGTGGGTGAGCACGATGGCATCCGACGTGATCGCCGGCTGCGAGCCCGTGTGGAACCACGAGGTGTAGTACCGCGTCAGATCCAGGAAGGCCGAGCCGTGGTCCTGGGACGGTGCGACCTGAGTCGACTCGCTGTAGTCGTTCCAGGTCACGAGCTGGACGTAGTCCGCCTTCTGGGAGATCGCCTTGCTCCACTGCGCGCGCACGGAGGCGGTGTTGTTCGCCTCAGCCCACGACAGCGACCGGTAGCGGACGTCCTGGACCGCGACCGGCGCCATCCACGTCTTGCCGAGGGCGTGGGCACGTGCCACGTTGTCCGCGCTGTTCAGCGTCGTGCGCTCCGTACGCGTGCCCCAGTTGCCGAAGCCGTCGGCGATGGGCGCGTAGGCCTTGAGGTTGGCGTCGCTCGCGTTGTTGAACACGGCCTGGAACGAGATGGGGAGCCCGTACTTGGTCTCCAGCAGGTTGATGACCTGCGTCCACCACGAGACCGATGCGCCTTCCGCCTTGAAGCTGGACAGCACGTACTCGCCATCCTCCTTGTAGGCGGAGCCGACCTGGTAGAGCTGGCTGAGCAGTGAGGCTGCCGTCTCGGGAGTGTTCGAGGAGAAGCTCGAGGAGCCGTCGACCATGGGCACGACGGCGAACCCGCCGACCTGCGCGGCTGCCTTCATGACGTTGACGGAGGCATCCCAGTTCTGGCCGCTCGAGCTCATGAGGTTGAGCGTGAAGCCGTCGATGCCTGCGGACTTGGCCTGCCGGACCTCCGTGGCGAAGTTGTCCACTCGCCAGGTCGTCGAGGTCGACACTCCGGGCGAGATCGGCCGGTCGCGCAGGAGGCCGCCGACGGAGGCGAACTTGCCGCTCTCACCATCCGGGCTGAGGTAGTTGCGGGTGTAGTAGTCGCTCGACTCCGTCTTGTTGTCGATCGACAGCGGGTACGGCACGAAGTAGTGCGCGAACACGAGCGGGCCGTCGGCGGGGGTCTCGGCCGGAGTCGTCGGGGACGGCGCGGGCGTGGGTGTGGTGGACACCGGCGCCGTGCTCACCTCGATGCGGGGTGCGTCGCTGTTGAAGCGCTCCATACGAAGCTGAATGTAGCGCTGGCTGTAGTTCAGTGCCAGGGCGAAGTCACCGGTGGTGGCGACGGAGCGGACGTCGAGCGGGATGCGGAGCGTCTGACCCTTCACCGCGGTCGCGCTGGGCTGCGACGCCGCTGATCCGGTCGGTCCCGGCTGGTTGTCGTGCGTCAGCGAGGTGGACTTCCACGAGGCGGAGGTCGGGTACGCGACGACTCCGGGAGCGGTGGCCGTGGTGCTGTTCACCTTCACCACGAGCGTCGCCGCGGTGACCTGGCGTCCCGCGAGCGCGTCGCCGTCGAACTTGAGGTAGGTGCGGTCGGAGGTCGCGGTCGCGCTCAGCAGACCGGACTGCGGCACGGTCGGCTGGCGAGTCGTCGTCCAGGCCGAGTCCGAGGCGGTGAGGACGACCTCATCGGCAGCGGTGGCGCTGTCCGCGCCCGTGGTGAGCGGGATGATGGCGCCCGCCACCATCGCGGCGATGACGAAGCCCCCCAGTGCCTTCGCGCGGCGCGCGAGGCCGCGAGGCTGGCCTGTCGAAGGCTGGTTTCTGAGGCGGTGGCGTGGGGATGTTCGGAGGTTGTGAGTGTGGGGAGATGTCACGGGTGGCTCTTGTCCTTCGTGGTTGATCGGGGCGGGCTGCGCTGCGACCCCCATCGCGGCGCGATCCCCCAGACGAATACGTCACGTTAGCCGCGGAGCGCGTGCCACTCCTAATCGAGAGCGCGTATATTAGGCGATTCTCAGAAACGGCCGCACCCGCGACACGGCAGATGCCGCGAGATCGTTACCGATTTTCGGTAGGATCTCCTCGTCGGCCGGTGCCCGAACCAGGCCGGGTCTGTCTGCGGGGACGGCCATGCGAAAGCTCGGTAGAGATGTCGGCGGCATGCCGCTGTGGGCGCTCACGCTCGTGGTCGTCGCGGGCATCGTCATAGCCGCGTTCCTGAGCAGTGGAGTCATCGTGCGCGGTGAGACCCCTCGGTACACGCCCCCCAGTGACGCCGCGTCGCCGACGATCCCCGCGCCCATGCCGCTGGCCGTCTTCATCGGAGACTCCTACACGCAAGGAGCGGGAGGCGGTGGCGTTCGCTGGCCGACCCTGGTCGGGGACGCGCATGGCTGGGACGTCGACAACCTGGGCCTCGGGGGAACGGGCTACATCAAGACCTCCGACGAGAACGGCTGCGGCCGCCCGTACTGCGGGACTTACGGCCAGACGATCGACGAGATCGTCGGCTCGCCGAAGTACATCGTCGTGGCCGGAGGGCGCAACGACATCGGGCTCCCGACGGCCGACGTCGCCGCTGCCGCCGATGGGCTCTTCGGTGAGCTCCGCGAGCGTTACCCGGACGCCATGATCTTCGTGATGGCTCCCTGGTTCGACGACGATGCGCCGCCACCCTCCGCGGGGGAGTTCGCGCAGGCGATCCAAGCGGCGGCGCTCGAGAACGAGGTCGTCTATCTCGACTCCGGCCAGCCCTTGTTCGGCAGGACCGACCTCATCTCGGCGGACGGGGTGCACCCCAACGCGGCGGGCTATCAGGCTCTCGCGGCGGCGGTCACGGCGGTCCTCGATCCTCAGCTGGCGCCCTAGGCATCGATACCTGGGCCGCGATCGCCCCCATCCACACGGCGCGCACGACGGAGGCTCGGCCCTGTCGGTGCGGCCAGGTCTGCTGTAGGGTTCGGCGTACAGACCCGGCGTGTGGGACGCCGCGGGATTCACATGGGGGAATCATGGCTGTACGCATCGGCTATGCCGCCGGGGCATTCGACCTCTTTCACGTCGGACACCTCAACATCCTTCGGCACGCCAAAGAGAACTGCGACTTCCTCATCGCGGGCGTCGTCAGCGACGAGATGCTCCGGCTCGTGAAGAAGGTCGATCCGATCATCCCCACCGCCGAGCGCGTCGAGATCGTCCGGAGCATCACCTACGTCGACAGCGTCCACATCGAGGACGTGCCCGACAAGCTCGAGACGTGGCGACAGCTGCACTTCACTCACTTCTTCAAGGGCGACGACTGGCGCGGCACCGAGAAGGGGGCCCAGTTGGAACGGGAGTTCGCCGAAGTGGGCGTCGAGGTCGTCTACTTCCCCTACACGGTGCACACATCGAGCACCGCGCTGCGCCACGCCCTCGAGATCATGGCCGCATCGCTCGCCCATGACGAGGTGCTGCCCGGTGGGCTCGCCGTCTCGCATGGCTGAGCAACGGGCACGGCCGGCGGACGCGTGCCGCGGCATCCGCTCTCCTACAGCTCGCCGGGCTGCATGACCTCCTGGTCGATCTCCTCGACGAGACGGCGTGCACGCGAGGGCGCGACACCGGGCTTGCGGGGTGCGTAGACCACGAGCGAGTGGAACAGGAAGCGTACGAAGAACGCCAGCACGAGGGTGATCGCCGTCGCCACGACGGCGGAGATGTGGCCGGTCGACACCATCACCGCCACGATCGGGATGCGCACCAGCGCCTCGGCGTTGTTGAACGTGAAGGACTTCGCGAACCGCAGCCACACGCCTGACGCGTTGTCGCGCATGTCGTCGAACACGAAGCGCTCCTGCAGCAGGAAGTTGCCGACGATCGTCACCTCGGCGGCGACGATGGCGGCGAGGATGTAGTCGACGCCCAGCTGGGTGAGCGCCCACACGATCGCGACGTTCGCGATCGCACCCAGGCCGCCGATCACCGCGAACAGCGACATCTTGCCGAAGCGCAGGGCGGTCAGCTGGGTGAGGAAGTGCAGCCCCTGCCGCACCGACGCCTTCGACTCGCCGGCGTGACGGTCGGCGAAGTCGAACGGCACCTCGGCGATGCGCATCGGCCGGCGCGCGAGGATCTCGAGCAGGATCTTGAAGCCGCGCGGCCGCAGGAGAGCCTGATCGACGCTGCGCCGGTCGATGAGGAAGAAGCCGGTCATGGGGTCGGTGACATCGCGCAGCCGGATCGGGAACATCGCGCGGGTCACCGCCGTCGACGACTTCGACACCATCACGCGCGTGCGATCGGCGAGGCCGTGCGCAGTGCCGCCGCCGGCGTAGCGCGAGGCGATCACCACGTCCACGTCGCCGTGCGAGAACCGTCGCCACAGCTCGGGGATCTTCTCCGGCGGATGCTGCAGATCGCCGTCGATGACCAGGCAGGCGTCGGACGCCGCCGCCGCGAACCCCTCGAGCACCGCGCCGCCGAGTCCGCCGACCGCCTTGTCGCGATGGATCACGCGCACCGGCAGCGGGGCGTCGGCGGCCACATCGCGGATCACGTCGGGGGTGGCGTCCGTGCTGTCGTCCACGAAGACGATCTCGGCGTCGATGCCGCCCGGGACCGTGTCGAGCGCGGCGGCGACACGGCGAACGAGCTCCGCCACGTTGGGAGCCTCGTTGTACGTCGGGACGATGATCGACAGCTGCATTGCCGCATATCCTCCCATGCAGCGCTGAACGGGGAGCAAACGGGTGCGGAGAGGATGCCGCCGACCGGCGCGGAAGAACCGCAGTCGAGCGGTCGTGGGCGCCGCCCGGCGTCCGGCGCCTGCCCAGGATCGCCGGGTGAGAATGGAAGGATGACCTCCCCCTCGACCATCACCATGTTCGGCGCGGACTGGTGCCGCGACTGCGTCCGCACCAAGAAGCAGCTCGACGAGCTCGGCATCTCGTACACCTACGTGGACCTCGTCGCCGATCCCTCCGCGGCGGACGTCGCCCGCGACATCTCGGGCCGCACCAACATCCCCGTCGTCGTGTACCCCGACGCCTCGCACCACGTCGAGCCGTCGAACGCCGACGTCGAGACGAAGCTGCGCGAGCTCTCCCTCATCTGACGCCGTCGCGGCGCGTTTCGTCTCGCACGTTCGTCGCTCGCTCAACGACCGGGGCAGGGGCCGCACGCACACACCCGGTCGCTGCGCGTTTCGTCTCGCTCGTTCCTCGCTCGCACAACGACCGGGCCAGCGGTCGCACGCACACACCCGTTCGCGGCGCGTTTCGTCTCGCACGTTCCTCGCTCGCTCAACGACCGAGTTAGCGGCCGCACGCACACACCCGGTCGCTGAGCGAGCGCCAGCGAGACGAAGCGCGGCGCGCACACTCTGACGCGGCGGCATCCGTCCTCATTAGGCTGAGGCCGTGAGCGTCGAACGCAATACCCGAGCGATCGAGGGAACGGTCGTCACCGATTTCCAGGACCGCATGAGCTACGGCGGCTACCTCGATCTGCCCACCCTGCTGTCTGCCCAGCGACCGCTCAGTGACCCTGAGCATCACGACGAGCTGCTGTTCATCGTTCAGCACCAGACCACCGAGCTGTGGCTGAAGCTCGTGCTGCACGAGCTCGGCGCCGCCTGCCGGCTGCTGCGCGAGGACCAGCTCGCTCCCGCGCTGAAGTGCATCGCCCGCGTGAAGCACATCCAGAAGACGCTGACCGAGCAGTGGTCGGTGCTCGCGACGCTGACGCCCGCCGAGTACGGGCAGTTCCGCGGCGTGCTGGGCAACGCCAGCGGCTTCCAGTCCGCGCAGTACCGTGCGGTCGAGTTCACGCTCGGGAACAAGAACGCCGCGATGCTGCGGGTGTTCGAGTCGGATCCCGCCGCGCATGCGCTCATCCAGGCGGCGCTCGAGGCGCCGAGCCTCTACGACGAGTTCCTCGGACTGCTCGCACGGTCGGGCTATCCGATCCCCGCGGCCGTGCTCGAGCGCGACGTGACGACGGCGTGGACCTACGCCCCCGAGCTCGTCCCCGTGTTCACCGAGATCTACCGCGACCCGCAGACGCACTGGGCCGCATACGAGACCTGCGAGGAGCTCGTCGACCTGGAGGACAACTTCCAGCTCTGGCGCTTCCGTCACCTCAAGACCGTCGAGCGCATCATCGGGTTCAAGACCGGAACCGGGGGCTCCAGCGGTGTGCCGTTCCTGCAGCGCGCGCTCGATCTGACGTTCTTCCCCGAGCTGTACGCGGTGCGGACGGAGCTGTGATGGCCCACGACCCGGAGGCGCTGCGGGACCTGCTCGGCCCCGAGGCGGCGCTCTGCCGCCGTGCGATCACCGGTGAGCAGGGCGTGTCGCTGCCGCCCTTCACCGACCACCACGTGCACCTGCATCTCATCGACGAACGGGCCCTCGCCGCCGGTGGCATCGCGGGGGTCGTCGACCTGGGCGGCGACCCCGTCGCGCTCGCCCGCCGCGGCGACCACGGCATCCCGCGCGTGGCGTACGCCGGAGCCTTCCTCACCGCTGTCGGCGGCTATCCGGTCGGCCGCGGGTGGGCGCCGCCCGAGATCGCCCGAGAGATCGCGGATGCGTCGACCCACCCGGGGGTGCCCGGCGGCGCGGCAACGGCGGTCGACGAGCAGGCGTCGTTCGGGGCATCCGTCATCAAGGCCGCCCTCAACAGCGCGGCAGGGCCCGTGCTCGACCCCGGCACGCTGGCGGCGATCGTCGAGGTCGCCCGCGAGCGCGGTCTGCCGGTCGTCGCGCACTCGGAGGGCGACGGGATGCCGCAGCTCGCGCTCGACGCGGGCGTCGACGTCCTCGCCCACACCCCGTTCACCGAGTTCGTCGGGCGTGCCTTCACGGCCCACGCCGTGAAGGCGGGGCAGGTGTGGATCTCGACGCTCGCGATCCACGGCGCGGATCCGCACGCGGCCGAGTTCGCACGCGTGAACCTCGCCGGCTTCGCCGCCGCGGGCGGCCGCGTGCTGTACGGCACCGACCTCGGAAACGGCGACCAGCGGGTCGGGGTGAACCCCGACGAGGTGGCGGCGCTCGACCGGGCGGGCATCCGTGGCGCGGCGCTCATCGCGGCGATGGCCGACCCATGGCCGTTCACCGATCCGCCGCCGGGTGTGTGCACGTTCGTGCCCGGCACCCCGCCGACGGAGCTCGACGACATCGCCGAGTGGCTGCGCGGCGCGACCGTCGTCCCCACCGAGGAGCTCATCCATGACGACCACTGACCCCGCCGCGTCTTCCGGCCCGGCCACTTCCGGGTTTGGGGCGCACGACGTACGTTCGGGGCGCGTGCCGCACGCCCCGAACGTACGGGACGCGCCCCAAACCCGCGGTCAGGCCAGGACCGGCGCGGTGGCCCTCGACGCTGAGGCCGCGTCCCTCGACGCGGCCGACCCCCTGCGCACGCACCGCGACGCCTTCGTCGGAGCCGAGACGTCACTGGTCTACTTCGACGGCAACTCCCTCGGCCGGCCGCTGCGGGCGAGCATGGACCGACTGACGGCGTTCGCGCGCGACGAATGGGGCGGGCGCCTCATCCGCGGCTGGGACGAGTCCTGGATGCCGCTGCCCTTCGACATCGGCGACGCCGTCGGCCGCGCCGCGATCGGCGCGGCCCCGGGCCAGACCGTGATCGGCGACTCGACGACGGTGCTGCTGTACAAGCTCGTGCGAGCGGCGTTCGACGCCGCGGTCGCGGCGGACCCTGCCCGCGTCGAGATCGTCGTGGACCGCGACAACTTCCCCACCGACCGCTACCTCGTCGACGGCATCGCGGCCGAGCGCGGCGGCCGCGTCCGCTGGATCGACGTCGACCTGACGAGCGGCGTGTCCGAGGAGGCGCTTCGTGCGGCCGCCGGCCCCGAGACGGCGGTCGTGCTGCTCTCGCACGTGGCCTACCGATCGGGCTATCTCGCGGATGCCGCAGCCCTCACCCGCATCGCGCACGACGCCGGCGCGCTCGTCGTGTGGGACCTCTGCCATTCGGCCGGCTCGGTGCCCGTCGAGGCCGATGCCTGGGACTTCGACCTCGCGGTCGGCTGCACCTACAAGTACCTGAACGGCGGGCCCGGCTCGCCCGCGTTCGCCTACGTCGCGACACGTCTGCAGGACCTGCTCGCCCAGCCCATCCAGGGCTGGATGGGCACCGCCGACGTGTTCGCGATGGGGCCGGAGTACCGGCCGGCGGAGGGGATGCGGCGCTTCCTGTCGGGCACGCCGCCGATCGTCGGCATGCTCGCCATGCAGGACACGCTCGCCCTCATCGACGACGTCGGCATCGCCCAGATCCGTGCCAAGTCGATCGCCCTGACGGAGTTCGCGGTGCGCGTGGCCGACGAACTGCTGGCACCGCTCGGGGTCGTGATCGCCTCGCCCCGCGACCCCGACGCGCGCGGCGGCCACGTGACGCTGTCGCACCCCGCGATGCGTGAGGTCACCGCGCGGCTGTGGGCGCAGGACGTGATCCCCGACTACCGAGACCCCGGCGGCCTGCGCATCGGCCTGTCCCCGCTGTCGACGTCGTTCGCCGAGACACTCGCCGGTCTCCGAGCGGTCGAGGCCGCCGTCCGCGCCGAGTCCTGAGCCGGCGCCCGAGGCGCCGGGCCCGGGATCCACAGGGTGGGCTTCGAGTCCCAGCCCCTGACCTACACTGGCGCGATGAGCAGTGACGCTCCACGGGCACCCGAAGCCGTGGCATCCGTCTCCCCTGTGCGCCTGACGCGCGGCACCATCGCGCGCTACGCGACCGGATCGCTCGGCACCGGCGGCTTCTCGACCCTGCCCGGCCTGGTGCTGACGTACTACCTGACCGACTCCCTCGGGGTCGCCGCACTCGCCGCCGGCGCGGTCATCACTGTCGCGAAGGTCTGGGACGTGATCATCGACCCCGTCATCGGCGCCCTCACCGACCGCGATCTCGCGCGTCACGGCAGCCGGCGACGGCTGATGCTGATCGGTGCCATCGCGCTGCCGCTGCTGTTCGCGCTGACCTTCGCGGTGCCGCCGTCGCTCGGACCCGTGGTCGCGGGCATCTGGGTGCTGCTCGCCTTCACCTTCACGGCGACGGCGTTCAGCCTGTTCCAGGTGCCGTACATCGCGCTCCCCGCCGAGCTGACGCCGAGCTACGACGAGCGCACGCGCCTGCTCACCTGGCGCGTCGTGGTGCTGACGTTCGCGATCCTGCTGTTCGGCGCGGGCGGCCCGGCGCTGCGTCGCGTCTCGGACGACCCGTTCATCCAGTACCTCGTGATGGGGGTCGTCTGCGGTCTCGTGATCGGGATCGGGATGCTGGTGGCCACCGGCGTCGCGCGACGCACCGCCGTCACCGCCGTCACCGCCGTCACCGCCGTCACCGCGGTCACCGCCGGCACATCCGGTGAGACGTCATCTGCCGGCCGAGACGGCGGTGTTCACCCGAGGTCTCGGCGGTCGGATGACGTCTCACGGGTAGAGGGACGCGGGAGCGCTGCGACCACGGGGATCCGCGAGCACTACGCGTCCGGCATCCGTGCTCTCCGACGCAGCCGGCCGTTCCGCATGCTGCTGTCGACATTCGTGCTGCAGGCCCTCGCGACCGGGCTCATGCTGGCCGGCGCCCAGTACGTCGCGACGTGGGTGCTGCACTCGCAGGCGGCCGTCGAGCTGCTGTTCGTCGCGCTCATCGCCCCGGCACTGCTGGCAGCGCCGGCCTGGGGAGTCGTCGCGCGGCGCCTCGGCAAGGAGCGCACCTTCACGATCGCGAGCATCGTCTTCGCGGTCGCCGCACTGTCGATCCTCGGCATGCTGTGGGCTCCCGGCGACTGGATCTACGTGCCGGTCGGCATCGCGGGCGTCGCGTACGCGGGCATGCAGTCGCTGCCCATGGCGATGCTGCCCGACGTGATCTCGCACGACGAGCGCACCGTTCCCGACGCCGTGGCGGGGGGCGCCGGGCGAGCCGGGTCGTTCAGCGGCGTCTGGACGGCCGGCGAGACCGTCGGCTTCGCGCTCGGCGCAACGACCCTGGCGCTCATCCTCGCCATGACCGGCTACGTCTCGTCGACCGGCGGTCAGGTCGTGGAGCAGCCGGATGCCGCCATCACCGGCATCGTCGTCAGCTTCAGCCTCGCCCCCGCCGTGCTCATCGGGCTGAGCCTTCTCACGCTCGCGCGGTACCCGCTCCGCCGCGCCGACATCGAAGACCGCGAGACCGGGTCGCAGTCGTCGTGACACTGCGTGCCTCGGTGCTCACGCCGTGACGTAGGATCCCCCTGACGGACTCACCGCGCGCGAGTTCCGCGGCGCGAGTTCGAAGGAGAACCCATGTCCCCCACGTCCTCGACCACTCCCGCGAAGCCTCGGAAGACCACGGCTACGCGTCCCTCGTCTCGCGCCGGAGCGTCCGATCCCGGGCTTCCCGACGACGAGCGGGCGGCGCTCGACGAGGCGATCACCCGGCTCGACGAGGGAGCGCGGGTGTGGGTCGCGCTGACGCTCGACCAGCGGGCGCGGCTGCTCGGCCGGGTGCGCGATGCCGTGGGCGTGGCCGCCCAGGAGTGGGCCGACGCGGCGACGATGTCGAAGAGCCTCGAGCCCGGGCATCCGCTCTCCGGCGAGGAATGGCTCGGCGGACCCTATGCCGTCATCGGACTGCTCGATGCGCTCCGTGAGACCCTCGAGGCTCTCGCGAACGGCCGCAGCCCGCTCGACGGTGTGACGATCGACGAGGCACCGGGCGGTCGCCTGCGCGCGCACACGTTCCCGCTGAACGGCACCGAGAAGCTTCTGCTCTCGGGCTTCACGGGCGAGGTCTGGTTCGAGCCCGGCGTCACCGCCGACCAGGCCCGTCGCGAGGCCGGGCTCGCCCAGCTGACGCCCACCGAGTCGGGCGGCGTCGGGCTGGTGCTCGGCGCCGGCAACGTCACCTCGATCCCTGTCGCCGACGTGCTGTACGAGCTCTTCGCGCACAACCGCGTCGCGCTCCTCAAGGTCAATCCGACGCAGGACGCGATGGTGCCGGTGTTCGAGCGCGCACTGGCGCCGCTCATCGAGCCCGGCTTCGTGCGCATCGTGCGCGGCGGCGCCGCGACCGGCGCGTACCTCACCTCGCACCCGCGCATCGCCCACGTGCACATCACCGGCTCGGCCGTCACGTTCGACGCCATCGTGTGGGGTGCTTCGACGGGCTCGGCGACCGGGGGCGAGGACGCAGCGACCGAGCGGGAGCCGAAGCTCACGGTGCCGATCACGGCCGAGCTGGGCGGCGTCTCGCCGATCATCGTGGTGCCGGGGCGCTGGTCGGCCGCAGACCTGAAGTACCAGGCCCAGCATGTTGCGACGATGCGGCTCGTGAACTCCGGGCACAACTGCATCGCGGGGCAGGTCGTCATCGTGAGCTCCGACTGGCCGCAGCGCGCCGAGTTCCTGCGCGAACTGCACACGGCGTACGCGGCCGCCCCCGAACGGCCGGTCTGGTACCCCCGCAGCGACGAGCGGCTCGAGGCCGCGGCATCCGCCTATCCGAATGCCGTCTGGGCCGCCGATCGCACGCGCGCGATCGTGGAGGTGCGCGGCGACGAAGACGGCGACCCGGTCGAGACCGTCGAGTACTTCGCTCCCATCCTCGGTGTAGTCGAGATCGGCGGCACCGGCCAGGAGTTCCTGGACGCGGCGGTGGCGCACGCGAACGACAAGCTGACCGGCACGCTCGGCGCGAACGTGCTCATCGACCCCGCCACCGAAGAGGCGCTGGGCGCGGGGTTCGAGCGCGCGATCGCCGACCTCCGCTACGGCGACATCGCGATCAACACTTGGACCGCGTTCAACTTCCTCATCGCCCGCCTGACCTGGGGCGGCTTTCCCGGCGCGACGCTCGCCGACGTGTCGAGCGGCATCGGCGTCGTGCACAACGCGCTGCTGCTCGACCGCGTCGAGCGGTCGGTGGCGCGCGGGCCGTTCCGCCCGTTCCCGCGGTCGGTGGGCGACACGCTCCGGCGCCGCGGACGGGCGAAGGCCACCATCCTGCCGACGCCGCCCTGGTTCCTCAGCTCGCGCACCGGCGCCGAGGTGAGCGCGGGGCTCACGCGCTACCTCGTCGACGGCAAAGTGCCCGGGCTGGTCAAGACGCTGACCAGGGCGATGCAGGCGTGAGGCGGAGGCGACCGGCCGACCGCAGCGCCGGCTTCGGCACCGACGGGCTGGAGGCCGACTACGTCGTCGTCGGCGCGGGGTCGTCGGGTGCCGCGGTGGCAGCGCGGCTCAGCGAGGATCCGGCCGTCTCGGTGCTGCTCCTCGAGGCCGGCGGACCCGACCGGGCGATCGAGCTGCACGTGCCGGCCGCGTTCTCGAAGCTCTTCCGCGGACCGTACGACTGGAACTACGACACCGTTCCCCAGCCCCAGCTCGAGGGTCGCACGGTGTACTGGCCGCGCGGCAAGACACTGGGCGGTTCGTCCTCGCTCAACGCGATGATGTGGGTGCGGGGCTTCGCCGCCGATTACGACGAGTGGGCGGATGCCGCCGGGCCGACGTGGTCGTGGGACGCCCTCGTCCCCTACTTCCAGCGCGTGGAGCGCACCGCGGACCCCGCCGACGGCTCCCAGGGCACCCACGGAGTCCAGCCCGTCGAGCACCAGCGGGATCCGCGGGCCCACACGGCGGCGTTCCTGGCGGCGGCGCAGGAGGCGGGGCATCCCGTCACCGCGCCCAACCTGCCGGCGGGCCAGGGCTTCTCGCAGACGATGGTGAGCGAGAGCCGCGGCGCGCGTGCCTCGACCGCCGACGTGTACCTGCGCCCCGCGAAGCGGCGCTCGAACCTCCGGGTCGTCACCGGCGCGCACGTCCGGCGCGTGACCTTCGAGGCCCCCGCCGGCGACGAGTCCGGCGCGCGCCGGCCGCGTGCGACCGGCGTGTACGTCGACATCGACGGGATCACCCGCCACGTGCGCGCGCGGCGCGAGGTCATCCTCTCGGGGGGAGCCGTCAACACGCCGCAGCTGCTCATGCTCAGCGGCGTCGGCCCGGCCGGGCACCTCGCCGAGCACGGCATCGACGTCCTCGTCGACGCCCCCGGCGTGGGCGGCAATCTGCAGGACCATCTCGTCGCCGGGCTCGCGCCCGCCGCGCCGAGCGGCGGCACCCTGTACAACGCCGACAAGCCGGCCGAGCTCGTCAGGTACCTGGCCACGCGGAAGGGGATGCTGACCTCCAACGTCGCCGAGGCCTACGGGTTCGTGCGCACCGAGGTCGCCGACCGCGCAGGAGCACCCGAGGGGCTCCCCGACATCGAGATCATCTTCGCCCCGGTGCCCTACGTCGGCGAGGGGCTGATCCCGACTCCCGCGCACGGGCTCACCGTCGGTGCGATCCTGCTGCGCCCGCGCAGCCGCGGGACCATCCGGCTCGCGTCGGCGGATCCCACGGCGCCGCCGCTCATCGACCCCGCGTATCTGTCCGACCCCGAGGGCGTCGACGCGGCGACCATGCTCGCCGGGCTCGCCGCGTGCGAGCGTCTCATCGACACCGAGGCGCTGCGCGCGATCACGACGGGTGACGGCGCAGAGCCGCTGAGGTGGGTGCAGCCCGAGGGCGGCGACCGCATGACGCCCGTGGAGCGGGCTGAGGTGTCGCTGCGCCGGTACTCGCACACGCTCTACCACCCCGTCGGCACGGCCCGGATGGGAACGGATGCCGCCTCCGTCGTCGACCCCGAGCTCCGCGTCCGCGGGGTCACGGGCCTCCGGGTGGCCGACGCCTCGGTGATGCCCACCGTGATCCGCGGCCACACGAATGCGCCCGCGATAGTGATCGGCGAGGTCGCCGCCGACCTCATCCTCGGCCGCCGGGTCTGAACCGGGCGCCCCGGGCCCCGACATCCACCCCTCACTGCTCCGCTGTCGCACGCGGTGCCCGCAGCACACCGATCGTGACAGCGGAGCAGAAGGTGCGGAGGGTCACCGCACCGGCACCGCGATCTCGGGCAGCGGCAGGGAGGTGCCGCCTGCGAACATCCGCCGCACGAGGGGCCGCATCGCCCGCGAGAACATCAGGCCGGTGAGCGCGCGAGACATCGCCGCCTCGAACCGCGTCGCCGGCACCATGCGCCTGATGCCGCCTCCGGGGATCTCCTTGCCCTCCTCGGCGAACGGCGCGATGTCGGCGGAGTAGCGACGGAGCGCCGTCGCCGGGTCTGCGGGGGACTCCGCCAGGCGCGCGGCGAGCAGGTAGGCGCCGATGAGGGCGGTGGCCGTGCCCTGTCCGGTCATCGGTGAACCGCACGACGCGGCGTCGCCGAGCAGCACCACCCGACCGTTCGCGACATCCGGCACATCGATCCGCACGAGCTCGTCGAAGTACAGATCGGATGCCTCGCCCAGCGCCGCCAGCACGGTCGGGGCGTGCCATCCGGCCTCGGCGAGGCGATCCCGGATCAGCGCCTCCTGAGCCACCCGGTCGCCGCGCAGCGTCGTATCGCGGTCCATGCGCAACGTGAGGATGGCCTTGGAGGTCGACGGGTCGCGATCGGGACGGATGCCGAACGTCGCCCCGGGTACGAACCGCAGCGCGAACCAGCCTTCTTCGAGATCGGCCGGTGTCGGCATCGTGAAGAACGCCGCGTAGCCGCCGAGGTAGGTCGCGAACCGCTCCTCGGGCCCGAACGCGAGACGCCGGGTCGCGGAGTGCACGCCGTCCGCGCCGACCACGACGTCGAAGCGGGCGGCCGCGGCATACTCGAATTCGACGTCCACCCCGGTCGCGTCCTGCGTGAGGGCGGTCAGACGGTCGCCGTACCGCAGCTCCAGCATTCCGGGCTTCGCCTCGCTCACTTCATCCAGCGCATCGAGAAGCACCTGGGCGAGGTCGCCGCGGGCGATCTCGATCTCGGCCACCGCTCCCTCGCCGTCGAAGTCGGCCATCGACATGCGGCCGAAGACGTTGCCCTCGCCGTCGACGTAGGCCATGCCCTCCTCGTGCACGCGCAGCCCGTCGATGCCGGGCATGATCCCCATGCGCTCAGCCACCTCGCGGCTCGCGCCGCGCAGGTCGACGGCCTGACCGCCCGGGCGTGGTGCGTCGGCGCGCTCGAGCACCGTCGTGTGGATGCCCGAGCGCACGAGCTGCAGGGCCAGAGCGAGGCCGGCGATGCCTCCGCCCGAGACGAGGACGTGCGGCGTGCGGTCGAAGTCGTTCATGAGGACATCCCATTCGTTAGACGCTTGTGTGAGACATATGTCTAACACGCGAATTGCACGTTTGTCTAGCACGTTTGTCTTAGACACTGGACTACGATGGGCGCATGGGCAATCGCGAAGACCTCCTCGCCGGCGCGCGACAGGTGATCCTCGAGCGCGGGGTCGCCAAGGCGACCGCCCGCGACATCGCCGCGGCCGCAGGCGTCAGCCTGGCCGCCATCGGGTACCACTTCGGCTCGAAGGACGAGCTCGTCAGCGCCGCGCTCACCGAATCCCTCGGCAGCGGCATCGGCGATGCGATGGAGGCCGTCGTCGACGAGACGGCGTCACTCCCCCTCATCGACGGGTTCGCCACCCTGTTCGACCGTATGCCCGAGATCTTCGCGGCCAACCGCGAGGCCCTGTTCGCGAGTCTGGAGAACTCGGTGCGGGTCTCGCGGGATCGCGGGGCGAGTCAGGCACTGGCGGATGCCACGGAGCAGGCGCACCTCGGCATCGTCGAGGTGCTGCGCACCGCGCGACCCGACCTCGACGCGGGCGACCTCGATGCGATCGCCAAGCTCGAGTTCGTGCTCGTGCAGAGCCTCGGCCTGCTGTGGATCATCAGCCCCGACTCCCTGCCGACCGGTGACGAGCTCGCCCGCGCCGTGGCCGCGATCGCAGCCGACCGGTCCGCGGCGACCGGCTGACGGGGCATACATCCCCCGCTTGTCCCCGTGCGAAGAGTCGGGTCGGTTCCTCCGACATGCCGGGCGAAACCGCACGCACCTGCGCGCGTGTCGCCGTCACCGGCCCTTGTTTTCGCACCCGGACCGGGGCGGGAACACCCGACTGCAGGGGAAACGACGAACCCCCTCCTGCTCGACGGGCGAGCGGGAAGGGGTTCGAGGGAGTGTCTCAGCGACCGCCGCGGCGGTTCGTTCCGTTCGGGCGGACGACGGAGCCGACCATCAGCTTGCCGGTGCCGGTCGACGACGCGCGACGACCCTGCGTGCGGGGGTTCCCTGCCGGCTGGGCCGACCGGGTGTGGCCGGCGCTCTGGTCGCTGCGCTGGTGAGCGCCGCGGTCCTGCGCCGCAGCGGCATCGCGTCCCCGACCCGCGCCCTGGCCACGGCCTGCGCCCTGGGCGCCCTGACCGGAGCCACGGCGGCCTCCTCCAGCACCGGAGCCGGACCGGCCAGAGGAGCCCTCGGCGCCCTGGCGACCGTCGCGCGCGGCGCGCTTGCGCTGCGCGTTCGCACCCTGGCTGGTGCCGCGCGGCGTCTCGGCCACCGGAACCGGCTTGACGTACGCGGCGACCTGGCCGACGAGCGCGGTGACCGCGGGCGAGGCATCCGTCACGGCGACCGGCTCGACCGAGATCGCGGCCTTGCGCAGCAGCTGCGAGACGTCGCGCTTCTGCTCGGGCAGCACCAGCGTGACGACGGCGCCTTCCGCACCCGCGCGGGCCGTGCGACCCGAACGGTGCAGGTACGCCTTGTGCTCGGTCGGCGGGTCGACGTGGATGACGAGCTCGACATCGTCGACGTGCACACCGCGGGCCGCGACATCCGTCGCCACCAGCACCCGGACGGAGCCCGACGAGAACGCCGCGAGGTTGCGGTCGCGCGCTGCCTGCGACAGGTTGCCGTGCAGGTCGACGGCCGGGATGCCCTGGCCGGTGAGCTGCTTGGCGAGCTTCTTGGCCTGGTGCTTCGTGCGCATGAACAGGATGCGTCGGCCGGTGCCCGATGCGAGCGCCTTGACGACGTCCTTCTTGGCGTCGGCGTCGGCGAGCGTGAAGACGTGGTGCGTCATCGCGGCGACCGGCGAGTGCGCCTCGTCGACGGAGTGCAGCACCTCGTTCTGCAGGAAGCGGTTCACGAGCTTGTCGACCCCGTTGTCGAGGGTCGCGCTGAACAGCAGGCGCTGGCCGCCGGCCGGCGTCGCGTTCAGGATGCGCGTGACGCCCGGCAGGAAGCCGAGGTCGGCCATGTGGTCGGCCTCGTCGATGACGGTGATCTCGACGGCGTCGAGGTGCACGTAGCCCTGCTTCATGAGGTCTTCGAGACGGCCGGGGCACGCCACGACGATGTCGACGCCGGCGTTCAGCGCCTGCACCTGACGGTTCTGGTTCACGCCGCCGAAGATGGTGGTGGTGGTGAGGCCGTAGGCCTTGGCGAGCGGCGCGAGCACCGCATCGATCTGCGTGGCGAGCTCGCGGGTAGGGGCGAGCACGAGGCCGAGCGGACGGCCCTTACGGCGGTTGCCGCCGGCGAGCTTGCCGCCGAGGCGGGCGGCCATCGGGATCGAGAAGGCGAGGGTCTTGCCCGAGCCGGTCTTGCCGCGGCCGAGCACGTCGCGGCCCGCGAGCGTGTCGGGGAGCGTGTCGACCTGGATCGGGAACGCGGTGGTCTTGCCGTCCGCGGCGAGCGCGTCGACGAGGGGCTGCGGCACGCCGAGCGCGCCGAAAGTGGTTTCAGTCATGAAGGGGATTTCTCCGGGCACACAGATGCCCTGTCGGTGGCCGGGGCGGATTTCGCCCACGGGTCGCCGTACGAAAGTCATCACCGGCATCGCGCGGCTGAGCCGGGCGGCGGCGGGAGGGGAAGCGTTCTACGACGCAAGAAGCGCAGGGAAGCGCTGCAAGATGATCCACCTTAGCAGGCCACGCCTGAGCGTTCTCCGCAGCCTCCCCCGTGTCTGTGAGCGAGCGAGGGACGAGCGAGACGAAACGCCGCCCCCTCTCCCGGTCGTTGAGCGAGCGAGGAACGAGCGAGACGAAACGCCCCGCACCCGGCGCAGACGAGCAGCTCAACGCGTTTCGTCTCGGTCGCTGGCGTTCCCTCGCTCAACGACCGGGACTTGGCGCGTTCACCGAACCCGGTCGTTGAGCGAGCGAGGGACCAGCGAGACGAAACGCCGCCCGCTCCCCCGGTCGTTTAGCGAGTGAGGAACGAGCGAGACGAAACGCCCCGCACCCGGCGCAGACGAGCAGCTCAACGCGTTTCGTCTCGGTCGCTGGCGCTCCCTCGCTCAACGACCGGGACTTGGCGCGTTCACCGAACCCGGTCGTTGAGCGAGCGAGGGACGAGCGAGACGAAACGCCGCCCGCTCCCCCGGTCGTTTAGCGAGCGAGGGACCAGCGAGACGAAACGCCGCCCGCTCCCCCGGTCGTCGAGCGAGTGAGGGACGAGCGAGACGAAACGCCGCCCGCTCCCCGGTCGTTGAGCGAGCGAGGGACGAGCGAGACGAAACGCCCCGCACCCGGCGCAGACGAGCAGCTCAACGCGTTTCGTCTCGGTCGCTGGCGCTCCCTCGCTCAACGACCGGAATCTGAGGACAGCGGCCCCCGCGCTCAGGGATGACGGGCGCGGCGCGGCGAGCCGTACGCCCTGCGCGGACCGCTGACGTCGGCTCCGGGCCCGTCGGCCGGGGGCACCGCCCCGTCCGCCTGGGACTCCTCCGCGCCGTCCGCCTCGGGCGCGGAGGAGTCCCAGGCGGACGGGGCGGTGCCCCCGGCC
>NZ_JBJDRL010000030.1:0-56098 GCF_044987475.1 Microbacterium sp. ZW CA_36 | reverse complement strand
CGCGCAGCCACGTCGCCCGGGTCGCGGCGTCGGCCGCCGCCCCCGTGTGGCGGGCGGCCGCGGCGGCGGCGAGGGCGTCGAGCTCAACGGTGCTGGTGGTCGTGATGGCGGTGGTCATGAGACTCCTCCGGAAGCGTGCAATGGGGTCATGAGAAGCGGATGCCGAGACCGGCGTGGTCGACCTCGGTGAGGAGCCCCTCCGAGATGCGGACCGGCGAATCGTCGAGGAGCGCGCCGAGCGCGCCGAAGCCGGCGTCCTCGACGTCCTCGGCCATCGGCGCGGGAACGCCGGGCACCGCGCGCAGGCACAGGGCGAGCTGGCCCGACAGCTCGGGCAGCAGGTGGGGGTGCACGGCCGCGCCGTACTCGGCGGCGATACCCGCGATTCCCAGGAACGGAGTGATGCCGCCGACCCGCACGATGTTCGGCTGAACGATCTGGGCGGCGCCGGTGCGGAGGAAGTCGTCGAAGCGGAAGACGTTGTGCAGGTTCTCGCCGACGGCGATCGGGATGCCGCTCGAGGCGCCGAGGCGCTGCGCGAGCTCGATGTGGCCGTACAGGTCGTCGGCACGCAGCGGCTCCTCGATCCACGCCGGCGAGACGTCGGCGAGCACCTCGAGCGAGCGCGTCGCGCGGTCGAGCTCCCAGCGCTGGTTCGCGTCGATCATGAGCGCGCGGTCGGGGCCGAGCACCTCGCGCACGGCGCGCATGCGGTCGAGGTCCTCCGCCACGTCGGGCTTGCCGACCTTCACCTTGACGGCATCGAACCCGGCGTCGACCCAGCGCCGCACCTGGGCGACGAGCTCGTCCTCGGTGTAGTGGAGGTTCACGCCCGAGCCGTAGGCCCGGACGCTCTCGCGCTGGGCGCCGAGGAAGCCGGACAGCGACGTGCCGGCATCCCGCACTGCGGCATCCCACAGTGCGAGGTTCAGGCCGGCCATCGCGATGGTGGTGATGCCGCCGCCACCGGCCTCGTGGAGGTGCTGCCAGAGCGCAAGCCACTCGGAGCCCGGGTCGGCCGACCGGCCGACGGCGAACGCCGTGATGTCGTGCGCGAGGAGTGCATGCACCGCCTCGGCGCCGATCTGCGGCGTCCACGAGAAGCCCCACCCTTCGGCGCCGTCCGACCGCACGACGTGCGTCGCGATCACGCCGACCGACGTGACGTCGGCAGCCCACGGGCGCGTGAGCGGCACCCTGACGAGCCGCGCGTCGAACGCGGCGATCGTCGGCGACTCGGGAGCCGTCGTCACAGCAGTGCTCGCCCCGCCTCGAGGATCTCGGCCAGACGCGCCTCCTGCGCAGGGGCCGGGTCGACGAGCGGTGCACGCACCGAGCCGACCGGAAGCCCGCCGAGGCGCAGCCCGGCCTTGATGAGCGAGACGCCGAAGCCCGGGGTCTCGTCGCGCAGGGCCACGAGCGGCGAGTAGAACCCGTCGAGCAGTTCGGCGCGGCGCGCCTCGTCGCCGTCGATGTACGCGCGGTAATACGCGTTCGCCACCTTCGGGATCATCGCGAACGCCGCCGACGAGTACAGCGGGATGCCGATGCCCCGGTAGGCGCCCTGCGTCAGCTCGGCGGTGAGCAGGCCGTTGAAGAACGCGAAGTCGTCGCGCCCCTCGGCCGCCACCGCACGCACGATCTGCTGCGCGAGGCCGACGTCGCCGACGCCGTCCTTGAAGCCGACGACCCGCGGGTTGCGGGCGAGGCGGCGCACCGAGTCGACCGAGAACTGCGCGTTGGCGCGGTGGTAGATCACGACGGGAAGATCGGATGCCGCCGCCACCGCCTCGACGTACGCGACGAGCCCGGCCTGCGGGCCGCCGACGAGGTAGGGCGGCAGGACGAGCAGCGCGTCGGCTCCGGCGTCGGCGGCAGCGCGGGCGAGGGCCTTGGCGTGGCCGAGGGGGCCGCCGGTGCCGGCGACGACGGGCACGCGGCCCGCGACGGTCTCGGTCGCCACCTGCACGACGCGGATCGCCTCGTCGGTGGACAGGGCGTGGAACTCGCCCGTGCCACAGGCCGGGAAGACGCCGCCGGGGGCGTGCGCGAGTGTGGTGTCGAGGTGCTGCCGGAGCAGATCCTCGTCGACGCGGTCGGCGGCGTCGAACGGGGTGACAGGGAAGAAGAGGATGCCGTCGAAGTTCACGCCAGCACGTCCTTTCGGGTTGAGGCGGAGTCCGGGTCCGGGGCGTTTCGACTCGCAAGCTCGCTCAACGACCGGGAGTCGACGTCCTCATCCGGTCGTTGAGCGAGCGAGGAACGAGCGAGACGAAACGCGTCGGAGGCGGGCAGGGGCTCGCCCAGCTCGCCCCGCCAGCTGTGCGCCGGGCGCCAGCCCAGCACGCGGCGGGCCTTCGCGTTGGAGAACGCCGGCGAGGTGCCGGTCAGTCCCGCCGCGAGCTCGTCGGTGCCGGGCACGAACTGCGGCAGCAGTTCGGCGAGGGGCCGCCGCGCGAGCGCGTCGTCGGCGCCGACGAAGAACACCTCGGCGTTCGGGATCTCGGGGAGGGCCACCAGCAGGGTGTCGATGAACGTGGCGACGTCGCGGGCGTCGACGTAGTTGAAGAGCGCGGGGGCCGAGAGGGCCGGGTCGGCGAGGCGTTCGACCACCGTGTGGCCCTGCTGCGTGAGCGCGCCCTGCCACTCTTCCGGGGCGATGACGTAGCACGGACGGAAGGCGGCGAAGCGGGTCGCGTCGCCGGTCTGGCGTGCCAGCATCGCGATCGTCTGCTCGGCGAGGTGCTTCGACAGCGCGTAGGCGTTCCACGGCTGCGGGGTCGTCTCCTCGTCGAGCGGGAAGCGGTCGGGCAGCCAGCCCCTGGGCGCCCCGTAGCCGAGGACCGTGGGGCTGGATGCCGTCACGATCTTCGGGATGCCGGCGGCGACGCCGGCCGACATCACGGTGAGCGCCATCGTCGCGTTGGTGCGGAGGATGACCTCTTCGGGCGCACTGAACGGCACGGCAATCGCGGCCAGGTGGATGAGCGCCTCGGCGCGGGCGCCGGCGATGGCTCGAGTTGCGGCATCCGTGTCGGTCAGGTCCACCGCGATCTGCTCGAGGCCCCGCAGCTCGGCGGCGTCCGAGACTTCGCGGTCCAGCGACACGAGTTCGTGGCCGGCCGCAGCGAGACCGGCGACGAGGCTGCGCCCGAGCCTGCCGGCGCCGCCGGTGACGGCGATGCGGGTCATGCGCGTGCGACCGCGGCGTCGGCGGCCAGGAAGCGGATGCCGAGCTCGGCGACCTGCACGGGCAGCCCGGTCTCGAGCGAGCGGTTGCCGGCGATGCCGACGGCGATGGAGCGGACGCCGTCGCGCCAGTCGGCGGGGCGGGCGAGTGGGTCGTCTCCGGGGCCCTCGAACACGTCGGCGAGCAGCAGCGCGTCGCCGCCGCCGTGGCCGCCTTCGCCGGCGGCGTGGATCGGCACCTCGTACGCGGCCTCCCAGTGCCGCTGCACGATGAGGCGCTCGCCCTCGGGGCGGAGCGACCCGGAGGATCCGGCATCCACCGCGGAGGGATCGATCACCGGGTGCAGGCCCTCGTCGGCGAGGACGGCGCCGCGCTCGATGACCTCCAGCTCGGCGCGGCCGAGGGTGCCGTTGACCGCGACCCGGTAGCCCTCCCAGGGCGAGTGGGCGTTGAGCGAGTAGCTGAGGGTCGCGCCCGAGGCGTAGTCGACCACGAGGGCGAGGTTGTCCTCGATGGTGATGCCCTCGCCGAACACATCGCGGTCGCGGAGGTAGCCGTCGTGCTGCTCGGCGTCGAGGTACAGCGCCTTGAGTCGCTCATCGCCCCGCAGGTCGAGCTCGAACGCATCGCCGTCGTCGTGGGTGCCGCGGGCGGGACGGTCGCCGAGGCCGCGGGCCGCCGCGTTGTCAGCACCGTAAAAGCGCAGCCCGCCCGAGGCGAAGACGCGCCGCGGTGCCGAGCGGATCCACCAGTTGACGAGGTCGAAGTGGTGGCTGGCCTTGTGCACCAGCAGGCCGCCGGAGTGCTCCTTCTCGCGGTGCCACCGACGGAAGTAGTCGGCGCCGTGCTTGGTGTCGAGCACCCACGAGAAGTCCACGCTCGTGACCTCGCCGATGACGCCGTCCTGGATGACCTGGCGCAGCGCCGAGTTGCGCGGCGAGTAGCGGTAGTTGAACGTGATGACGACCTCGCGGCCGGTGCGGTCGATCGCGTCCTCGATGGCTGCGGCGCTCGGCCCGTCGATGGTCAGCGGCTTCTCGACGACGACGTCGGCTCCGGCATCCAGCGATCGGACGATCAGCGGGGCGTGCAGGTCGTCGCGGGCGCAGATCACGACGCGGTCGACCCGCTCGGTGCGGACCATCGTCTCGAGGTCATCGGGGCTGTACACGGCCGGCGCGGGGAGGCCGGCCTCGACCACGCGGTCGACGTAGTACTGCGCGCGCACCGGGTTCGGCTCGCAGATCGCGACCAGCACGGCGTCGCCGCGATAGCGCCCGATGATCGCGTCGACGTACATCTGAGCGCGGTGTCCCGCGCCCACGAGGGCGTACCGGCGGTGGCTCATCTCACTCCTTCAGGAAACGTTTTCTCATGGTACCACCCGTTCTCCCTCCGTAGCTCGGAACAGGTGTTCCGGCCGGGGAGCGGAGGGTGCAGGTCAGGCGGCGGGGCCGGTCGTGCCGCGCACCGTCAGCTCAGGCAGGACCGTGAGCGGACCACCCGGCTCGTCGCCCTCGAGCAGCTCGCGCATGCGCGCCCACGCCTGCGCGCCGAGCTCGGCCGCGGGCACGGCGGCCGTCGTCAGCGGCGGGGTCGTGTACTGCGCGAACGGGATGTCGTCGAACCCGACGATCGAGAGGTCTTGGGGCACGCGGCATCCGCTCGCCTGCACCGCGCTCAACAGCCCCATCGCGACGAGGTCGTTGAAGGCCAGCGCCGCGGTCGCGCCCGACGCCAGCACGGCGGCGCCGGCGTCGGCGCCCGCCTCGAAGTCGACACCGCACGGGATCTCGGTCACCACGGTGTCGGCGTGCGCGGCGACGAAGCCCGCGATCGCTTCGAGGCGCGCCGCGTTTGCCACGCTGCCCGGGGCGCCGGCGAGGAAGACGATGCGACGGTGTCCGAGCTCGTGAAGGTGGCCGAGCTCGGCGGCGAGGGCGGTGCCGTAGTCCGCGCGCACCGAGGGGACGTCGCCCGACGAGCGATTGATCAGCACCACCGGCCGCAGCCCGCCGACCAGCCGGTCGAGCTCTTCCTGCGGCAGGCGCGGTGCGCACAGGATGACGCCGTCCGTGCGGCGGCGGGTCGCGCCCGCGAGTACGCGCTCCTCCTCGACCGACTCCGCCGAGTCGGCCACCAGCACGTGGTAGTCGTCGGCGCCGGCGGCGTGGCTGAGACCCCGCAGGATCGCCTGGAACGTCGGGTTGCCGAGATCGGGCACGATGACCGCCACCGTCTGCGTGCGGCCGAGGACGAGGCTGCGCGCGACGGGGCTGGCGGTGTAGTCGAGGGCGGCCGCGGCATCCTTCACCCGCTCCGCGAGCACCGGGTCGACTGTGGGATTGCCGTTCAGCGCACGTGACACGGTCGACAGCGAGACTCCTGCGCGGGCGGCGACCTCGGCGATCGTGACGCGCGTCGCTCGGTCGGCGCGGGGCGGTCGAGGCATCCGTGTCTCCTTGGGTCGCGGCGCGCTCAGCCTACCCGGAAACGTTTCCCGACCCGGCTGGGCGCCGGTGCACGTCGCGACCCCGCGACTCAGCTGCGCGGCGGGGTGCTGCCGCGCACGATGACCTCGAGCGGCAGCTGCGGTTCGCCCGCGGTCCATTCAGGGTCGGTCGCGGCGTGCAGGGCCTGGTAGCCGAGATCCTCCAGGGGCACGCGCACCGTGGTCAGGCCCGGACGGATGTCGCGTCCTGTCGCGATGTCGTCGAAGCCGGCGACCGCGACGTCGGCGCCGACCTGGCGCCCGGCGTCGCGGACGGCCGACATGATGCCGATCGCCACCACGTCGCTGATGCCGAAGATCAGCGTGCCGGCGGGCACGTCGCCGGCGAGGAGGTCGGATGCGGCCGCGTAGCCGGCGTCGCGGGTGAAGCCGACGCGTCGCACATCGCGGATCACGCCGCCGGCCGAGGTGAACCCCTCGGTGAAGCCGGCGAGCCGGTCGTCGGAGGTGCGGATGCCCTCGGCGGCGGCGACCACGATCGCGTCGCGATAGCCGAGGCCCGCGCGCTCGGCACCGAGCGCCGCGGAACCGCCGCGGTTGTCGACGGCCACCGAGCGCGCGGAGCCGCCGCCGGGGCCGACCACGACGACCCGGCCGCCCATGTTCGAGAAGGCGTCGAGCTCGCCCTGGAGGCCGACGGCGTCCGGTCCTTCGACACGGGATGCCGCGAGGATGAGGCCACGCGGGCGCTGGCCGCGCAGTGCGCGCACCAGCTTCACCTCGCGCTGCGGGTCGCGTTCGGTGATCGCGATGGTGACGACGAGTCCCGCCTCGTCGGCGCCGCGGGCGACGCCGGAGGCGAGCTGCCCGAAGTACGGGTCGGCGATGTCGGCGACCAGGAGCGCGACGATCGCGGAGGTGCCGCGCGCGGTGGCCTGCGCCGACAGGTTCGCCGTGTAGCCGAGCTGTTCGGCCGCGGCTTCGACCCGCTCGCGGTAGCTCTCGGCGACCTTGCGGGTCGAACCGTTGAGCACGCGCGAGGCGGTGGCGAGCGAGACGCCGGCCACGCGCGCGACGTCGTGCAGGGTTGCTGCGCCTCGGGCAGGCGCCGTGGTGTCGCTCACAGGCCAGAGTCTAGGCCCTGTGTCCGGTTCGGACGATAGATTGGGAAGCGGTTTCCCTGCATTGCTGCTCCGAAGCAGCGACCGTCACCGGCTCGAAGGAGTGCCATGTCCCGCACGGCTGCCCCGGCGGCCTTCGCGCCGGCCGCTCACGTGCGCCTCGCGCCGGGCGCCGATCTGGCGGCGCAGCACACGGTCAGTGCGACGCTGCAGCGACTGGATCCCGACCGCCTGCTGGCGCCGTTCCGCCGCGAGGCGGGGTTGCCCTCGCGCGCCGACTCCTACGGCGGCTGGGAGTCCGACGGTCTCGACGGGCACACCGCCGGCCATGTGCTCTCGGCGGCGAGCACCCTCGCCGCGGCGGGGGATGCCGCGGCCGCCGACCTCGCACGGACGCTGGTGCGCGGCATCCGGGAGTGCCAGCTGGCGACGGGCAGCGGCTACGTCGGAGGAGTGCCCGGCGGCGAGGCGCTCTGGGACGAGCTGCGCGCCGGGCGCGTGGACGTCGGGGCGTTCCACCTCAACGGGCGCTGGGTGCCGCTGTACAACCTGCACAAGATCCTCGCCGGCCTCATCGACGCGGTCGAGCTGACCGAGGACCCGCTCGCGCGAGAGACGCTCGCCGAACTCGCGGCATGGTGGCTGCAGGTCAGCGCCGACCTCGATGACGAGACGTTCGAGCGGATCCTCGAGTGCGAGTTCGGCGGCATGACTGAGGCGTTCGCCCGGCTGGCGATGGTGCTGCAGGATGCCGCGTTCCTGCGCGTCGCGCGCCGCTTCGCACGCCGCGGACTCGTCGAGCCGCTCGCCGCCGGCCGCGACGAGCTCGACGGACTGCACGCCAATACGCAGATCCCGGTGGCCGTCGGCTTCGCGACGATCGAGCGCGCGGCGCGGGAGGTGGCGCCCGAGATCGTGCCCGACGTCGCCGCGCGAGAGGGAGCGGCGGCGCGGGTCTTCTTCGACCGCGTCGCACGCCACCGCAGCGCCGCGATCGGCGGTGACAGCGTGCGCGAGCACTTCCCGTCGGACTTCTCGAGCATGTTCATCGCCCGCGAGGGCCCCGAGACCTGCAACACCTACAACATGGTCAAGCTCGCCGCCGAGCTGCACCTGCTCACCGGCGACGACGCCTACCTGCTGTGGGCCGAGCGGGCACGGGCCAACCATCTGCGCTCGGCGCAGCATCCGCAGCACGGCGGGCTGGTGTACTTCACGCCGCAGCGCCCCGCGCACTACCGGGTGTACTCACCCGACGCCGAGGGCTTCTGGTGCTGCATGGGCTCGGGGTTCGAGGCGCAGTCGCGCCACGGCGCCCTGGTCTACGCCGTGGCGCCGGGTGAGGTGCGCGTGAACGCGTTCGTGCCGTCCCGCGCGATCGTCGACGACGTCGAGGTCGCGGTCGCCGTCGACGAACGCGCCGATCCCGCGGTGGTCCACGCGACCGTCGAGGTGCGCGCGCCGCGACCCACGCGCCTCGCGGTGCTCGTCCCGGACTGGGTCGAGGGTGATGCGGTCGTCGAGATCGAGGGTGAGGCGGATGCCGAGCCCCGGCGTGCGGCGGCCGGGACGAGGGTGAGGGTCGGCGTCGGGGCTGGTGTCACGGTCCTGCGGTTCGCGCTGCCGCGGCGGCTGCGCTTCGAGCGCCCGGCGGACGGCTCGGACTGGGCCTGGATCGTCGACGGCCCGGAGGTGCTGGCGCTGCGGCAGCCCGACGACGCCGTCGTCGCCTACCGCGGCACCGGCGCGCGGATGGGACACATCGCGGTCGGTCCGCTGCGTGCGCTCGCCGACACCCCGGTGCTGACCGCCGATGCGCTCGACCGCGCCGTGCGCCAGGTGCCGGGGCACGTCCGCGTGCCCACCGCCGACGGCGGTGCGGTCGACCTGGAGCCTTTCGCCGGCATCCACGACGCGCGCTACACGGTGTCGTGGCCGGTCGCCCGGGGCACGGATGCTGCCACCGTCGCAGCACGCCGCTCCGAGCTCGAGCGGATCGACGCCGCGTCGCTGGGTCTCGAGGCGCGCACACGCGACGTCGTGGGTTTCGGCGAGCAGCAGCCGGAATCCGACCACGGGCTCTCGGCATCCGACGAGGAGATCGGCGTGCAGGGCGACGCCCGCTGGCGCCGCACGGGCGGCGCGCTCACCCTGACGCTGCGCGACTGGAGCGGCACAGCCGACGCGCTGCGCGTCTCGTGGCTCGACGGCGATGCGGATGCGCACCTGCGGGTGTCGGTGGCGGACCAGGTGGTGCTCGACGAACCGGTGCCCGCCGGGGCCGGCGACGCGACCCGCGAGGTGCCGCTGGGCGACGCGACGGGCACGGTGGAGCTTGCCGTCCGGATCGAGTCCTCGGCGGATTCGGTCACGCCGCGCCTGCGCGAGTTGCGGCTCCTGTCGGCGGCCTCGGACCGCTGACGCCCTCTTGCTGCTGCCGCGGAGACGCGAGAGTCGGCGCGCGCCAGGCCGGGTGGTCGAGCCGCAGTCCGGGATCCGCAGGTTTCGGGCGAGCGTTTCCGGCGAAACCTGGACCGCCCCGGGTACCGGGGGACACCGAGGACGGTCACCCTGCGTGCGGTCCGGGATTCGCGGGTTTCGGGCCAGCATTTCCGGCGAAACCTGGACCGCCCCGGGTACCGGGGGACACCGAGGACGATCACCCCTGCGGGCGGTCCGGGACTTGCAGGTTTCGGGCGAGCGTTTCCGGCGAAACCTGGACCGCCCAGCCACACCGGGACGTCGGGGGGCCGCTGCGTGCGGTCCGGGAATTGCAGGTCTCGGGCGAGCGTTTCCGGCGAAACCTGGACCGCATCCGTGGCCCCGGAGACGACCGAGACCCGTGGCCGCGCGGTCCGGGACTCGGAGGCTCCCGGAGGGGTTGCTGGGAAGGCGGGACCGAAGCCCGAAGCCCGAAGCCCGAAGCCCGAAGCCCGAAGCCCGAAGACCGAAGCCCGAAGCCCGAAGCGCCGGCCCCGACGCCGGGCGGAGGGTCAGGAGCGCAGCGTCCGCGCGAGGTACGCCCGCGCCTCGTCCTGCATCGCGGCGGTGAACTCGTGGCCGGCGTCGTGCCAGACGCCGGTGTAGCGGCGGCCGAGCAGGGCGCGCAGGCGGGTGTCGGCATCCCTCATCCCCTGCGGCGGGAAGAGCTCGTCGAGCTCGCCGTACTGCACGAGCAGCCGGCGGCCGAGGGCGGCGAGGTCCGGAAGGTCGAAGCGGCTCGCGAGGCCCGGGCTGTGCAGGAGCCACGAATGGGTGTCGAGGTAGTCCGGAACCAGCGAGGCGGACGTCGCCATCATGCCGGAGACGACGGATGCCGCGACCCGGCCGTCCAGCGCGGCCACGAACAGCGCGCGTCCGCCGCCGCCCGAGAAGCCGATCGCGCCGAGCCGCGCGGCGTCGACGCCCGGCCATCCTGCGAGGACCTCGAGCGCGGCCAGATCATCCGTCGCGACTGCTCCGGCGAAGCTCGTGCCGAGCGCCCCGGCGGCCTTCGCCAGGCCGTACTCGTGCAGCGACGAGAGCTCGTCGAACCGCTCGTCGTCCGACAGCGTCTCGCCGCGCTCGCGGTGCAGCGCGTCGAGCGCGGCGCCGAGCCGCGCGAGCACGTCCGGCGGCGAAGACAGGTCGAACGCGCGACTGCCCCACGAGAACGCATCGGGTATCAGCACCACGAAGCCGTCCCGGGCGAGGTCGTTGGCGGGAGTGCGTCCCGCGTAGCAGCGGGCGCGCATGCGGGCCGCAGAGGGGCTCGGCGCCCGCCCCGTGTCGACGAGCTGCTCGGCGCCGGTCGAGCGCACGCCGCCGTGGGCGTGCAGGGCGAGCACGCCGGGGAGATCACCGTCATGCTCGGCGGGTTCGAGCAGGTATGCCCGCGTGCGCGGGCCGAAGCCGAGCCACCAGCTCAGCTCACGGCCGCGCACGCCGTCGGCGAGCCATTCGCGCTCGATCTTCAGGTCGGCGGCGCTTGCCGCGCGCACACCCAGCACCTCGACCAGGGCAGGGCGGGAGGCGGCGGTCGTGCCGGTCGCGGCGTCGTTCCCTGGCGAAGCGGTGTCGTTCGTCGGCGAGGCGCCGGGCTTCCCGGCGCCGGCGTTCCGGCGTCCGTCGAGACCGACGGGCGCGAACGCCGGAGCGCCCGCGAGGAACGCCGGCCAATCGGCGTACCCCGCGAGCGCTCCTGTGCTCATCGAAGTGCGTTCAGCTCGCGACGCGAGCGCGCAGATGCGGGGAGACGGATGCCGCGAACCCGGCGGCCGTGCGCTGCACGGCGACGAGCGGGTCGGTGGCCCAGATCTCCTCGTTGAAGATTTCGACCTCGATGTCGCGGTCGTAGCCGGTCGCCTCGACGGCGGCGGTGAGCGAGGCGAAGTCGATGACACCGTCTCCCGGGTAGTGGCGGGCCAGCAGCACGTCGGCCGGGAGCGGCGTCTTCCAGTCGCACACCTGGTACGTGGCGATGCGGCCCTCGCGGCCGGCGCGCGCGATGGCGGACAGCACGTCGGGGTCCCACCAGATGTGGAACGTGTCGACGGTCGCGCCGACGACGGCCGGGTCGAAGTCCGCGGCGATGTCGAGCGCCTGCCCGAGCGTCGAGACGACGCAGCGGTCCGACGCGTACATCGGGTGCAGCGGCTCGATCGCGAGAGTCACACCGGCGGCGGCGGCATCCGGAACCAGCTCGCCGATCGCATCACGCACCCGCTCGCGGGCGCCCACCAGGTCGCGCGATCCTTCGGGCAGGCCGCCGGCGACGAGCACGAGGATCGCGGTCGAGCCCTGGGCTCCGGCGGCGGCGAGCGTCGCGGCCTCTTCGATCGCGACGCGGTTGTCGTCGATCGACGCGCGGCGGGCAGGGCCCTCGGGCATCGTGAAGAAGCCCGACCGGCAGTGCGTCGTGAAACGCAGCCCCGAGTCGGTGAGCATGGACGCCGCGGTGGCGAGCCCGACCTCCTGCACCGGCTCGCGCCACAGGCCGATCGCGGAGACGCCCGCCTCGGCGGTCACGCGCAGCGCCGTCGCGAGATCGGCGTACTTGATGGTCGCCTGGTTGATCGACAGGCGGGGGTCGGGCGTGGTCATGCGGGGCCTTCCTGGAGCATGTCCCGGACTTCATCGCGAGACGCGCCAACGAGCGATGAAGTCCGGAACACGAGGGGAGAGCGCCGGGACACGGATGCCGCACCCGACGCGCTGCGCTGACGCGCCGTCATGTGATCAGCCCCGGTACGTCGAGGCCGTTGTGGCGCAGCATCCCGTGCCAGCGGATGGCCGCGAGCTCGGGCCGCTCGAGGGCGAGCGACGCGTTCGCGAGCTCGACGATGCGCGACAGGTGCGGGAGGCTCCTGGCCGAGTGCAGGCCGCCCACCATCTGGAACGCCGGCTGGTGGCCGTTGAGCCACGACAGGAAGGCGACGCCCGTCTTGTAGTAGAACGTCGGTGCGGCGAAGACCTGGCGGCTGAGCTCCTCGGTCGGGCCGAGGATCTCGAGGTACCGCGCCGGGTCGCCGGCGTCGAGCGCCTGGATGGCGGCCGAGGCGACCGGCGTGATCGCCGCGAAGGCGCCGAGCAGCGCGTCCGAGTGCTGCTTTCCCCCGGTCGTTGAGCGAGCTTGCGAGTCGAGACGCCCCGAGCCGACGTCGTCGATGGGTTCGGCGCGTTTCGTCTCGCTCGTTCCTCGCTCGCTCGACGACCGGATGGAGTCCCCGCCGATCAGCCCGACGTAGTTGAAGTCGTCGCCGGTGAACATGCGCACGCTCTCGGGAAGGCGCTCGCGCACCGACACCTCGGAGGCGGCATCCAGCAGGCTCATCTTGACGCCCGCGATCTTATCGACGTTCTCCTCGATGATCTCGAGCAGCACCGCCGACGCGTCGCGCCAGTCGGGCGAGCCGAAGTAGCCCTCGAGCGACGGGTCGAACGCGGTGCCGAGCCAGTGCAGCACGACCGGGGTCGTGGCGGAGGCGAGCACCTCGCGGTAGACCCGGCGGTAGTCGTCGGCCGACTCGGCGACGCGGGCGAGGTGGCGCGAGGCCATGAGCACCGGGCCCGCGCCCTGCTCCTCGGTGAAGTGGAGCTGCTCCTTGTAGGCGTCGATCACCTCGTCGATCGAGATGCGCTCGGCCTCGACGTGGTCGGTGTTCACGCCGACCACGACCGAGCCGCCCTCTTCGCGGGCGACCTGCGCCGAGCGGGCGATGAGGTCACGGGTGGCGGCGGCGTCGAGGCCCATGGTCCGCTGGGCGGTGTCCATGGCATCGGCGACGCCGAGGCCCCACGAGTACACGGCGCGGCGGAAGTCGAGGGTGGCGTCCCAGTCGACCTCTGCCGGCCGGCCCGGGGTGTTGTCGGCCCAGGTCTGCGGCACGACGTGCGCGGCGGCATAGGCGACGCGGCTGCGGAGCGGGCCCCCGGGCTTGGTGTAGCCCGGGGACTCGTTCAGCTCGGCCGTCGAAGTGGCGCCGTCGGGTGAGAGGAGTGTGAGCTGCGGCATCCGGTGATCCCTGCTCAGTCCAGCGACAGGGCGGGCAGCTCGACCTTGCGGCCCTCGCGGCTCGACTGCAGGCCGGCCTCGGCGAGCAGCACGCCCCGCGCGCCCGAGAGGAGGTCGAACTCGTACTCTGTGCCGAGCACGTACGACTCGAGGAACTCCTCCCACTGCTGGCGGAAGCCGTTCTGGAACACGTCGTTGGTGGGAACCTCTGCCCAGTCGGCGTCGTAGTCGTGGTCGTCGGCGAGGTCAGGGTTCCAGACCGGCTTCGGCGTCGCGTTGCGGTGCTGGATCTTCGCGCCGAACAGACCCACGACGGCCGAGCCGTGCGTGCCGTCGACGTGGAACTCGACGAGCTCGTCGCGGTTCACGCGCACGGTCCACGACGAGTTGATCTGAGCGACGATGTCGCCCTCGAGCTCGAAGATGCCGTACGCGGCGTCTTCGGCGGTCGCCGTGTAGTGCTCGCCCTTCTCGTCCCAGCGGTCCTGGATGTGCACGGCGGCCTGCGCGTAGACGGTCTTGACGTCGCCGAACAGGTTCTCGAGCACGTAGTTCCAGTGCGGGAACATGTCGACGATGATGCCGCCGCCGTCTTCGGCGCGGTAGTTCCAGCTGGGCCGCTGCGCGGGCTGCCAGTCGCCCTCGAACACCCAGTAGCCGAACTCGCCGCGCACCGACAGGATGCGGCCGAAGAAGCCGGAGTCGATGAGGCGCTTGAGCTTCTGCAGCCCGGGGAGGTAGAGCTTGTCGTGCACGACGCCGGTCTTCACACCGGCCTCCTGCGCGAGCTTGGCGAGCTCGAGGGCCTCTTCGACCGTCTCGGCCGTGGGCTTCTCGGTGTAGATGGTCTTGCCGGCGGCGATCGCCTTGCGGAGGGCCGAGGCGCGCGCCTTCGTGACGAGGAAGTCGGCGTAGATCTCCCAGCGCGGGTCGGCGAGAGCCGCGTCGAGGTCGGTGGTGTAGTCCTCGATGCCGTGCTGGGCGGCGAGGTCGGCGAGCTTCGCCTCGCTGCGGCCGACGAGGAGCGGCTTGACGGTCACCTTCGTGCCGTCGGCGAGCTCGATGCCGCCCTGGTCACGGATCGCGAGGATCGAGCGCACCAGGTGCTGGCGGTACCCCATGCGGCCCGAGACGCCGTTCATGATGATGCCGATCTCACGCACGGCGGGGCGGGCGGAGGCCTCGGCCGGGGCCGGGGCGATAGTCGTGTCGGTCACGGGGTCCTGCTTTCTTCTCTGAAGGCTTGTGGGTACCCGGCGGCGCGGTTGTCCGCACATCGGGTAAACGCTTTCCAACAGTGTGCCATGCGATCGGATGCCGCGCAAGCGCTTTCCGGCGGGCGGCGCGTCCGTGCGCCGTCGGGGGTTGATCTGCTCACCTGTCACGAATGGTGGCGCATGGCCCCGATTCGTGACAGGCGAGCGGAGATGTTCACGCCCGCAGCAGCACGCAGCCGTGGGGTTCCAGGGCGAGCCGCACGACCGAGCTGCCGGGCGCGACGCCGCGCGCGGCATCCGACTGCACGTGGACGCCTTCGACGGGGACGTCCGAACCGCTCCACACGTCCACCACGCGGGCCGGCGCGGGGCCGAGCGCGAGAGACCGCGTGTCGAACGGCACCTCCCGCGCCTCGTCCGCCGTGTTGAACACGGCGGTCCAGTGGGTGTCGCCGCGCGCGGCGGTCCACACGACGAGGTCGCGCTCGCGGAGGAGCTCGCGGTTGCCGGTCGAGTCGCGCAGGATCTCGAGCACCTCGTCGTTGGTGAACAGCGCGATGGTCTCGGGCGCGCTGGTGGGCAGGTCGCCGCCGATCATGAGCGGTGAGCGCGCCATGACCCACAGCGTGACGAGCGCGCGGCGCTCGGGCAGCGTCAGCGCGCCCTCGCGGGGCTCGCCCCGCTCGGCACGCAGCCCGATGCGGCCGAGCGGCAGCATGTCGGCGTCCGGCCACCCTTCGTGGCCGGCCAGCGGCGCCCATCGTGCCAAGCGGGCGAAGTTGGCCTCGACGTCCTCCCAGCGGTCCCAGAGGTCGTCGCAGATGCGCCACATCGTCGCGTGCGCGCGCAGGTGCTCCAGGTTCGCGGCCGACAGGTCGCGGCCGGGCGACAGCGACAGTGCGATGTCGCGGTCGGCGCGCTGCACGGCGCGCGAGTAGGCCTCGATGTCGGGCGCCTGGTACGGCCACAGCATGTCGTCGGCCTTGAGGAAGTCCACGCCCCACTCGGCATACTGCGCGACGCACGCGTCGTAGTAGGCCTGTGCGCCGGGATGCGTGTGGTCGAGGCCGAGGTAGTGCGGGTTCCACTCGCAGACGTTCGTCGCGTCGGCGATCTGCGACGCCGTGGTCCCGGTCCCGGCGATCGGGACGTCGGCGGCGACGGCGACGCGGGGGATGCCGCGCATCACGTGGATGCCGAGCTTCAGTCCGAGCGCGTGCAGGCGTGCCGCGAGCGGCGCGAAGCCGGCGCCGTCTGCCGAGCTCGGGAACCGTGCGGGGTCGGGCTGCAGGCGGCCGGAGCCGTCGATGATCAGCGGTGCCGTCTCGTTGTACCCATGCGATCGGGCCGTCGGGTCGGCCCAGTCGATGTCGACCACGATCGTGTCCCAGCCGTGCGGCAGCAGGTGCTCGGCCATGAACTCGGCGTTGGCGAGCACCTCCGCCTCGGTGACGGTGGTGCCGTACGAGTCCCAGCTGTTCCAGCCCATCGGGGGTGTGGCGGTCTTGTGCAGCGTCATCGCTCTCTCGTCTTCCTGTCGTCGTCGACACGGGCGGGGGTTCCGCGGTGCGGGGTCTTCTCGGTCCACAGCGTGCGCTGGTCGATCCAGGCGGCGCTGACCTCGCACAGCGCGCCGTCGGCTGCCGCCAGCCGCGCGGCGGCGTCGGCCGGCAGGTGCACGCGGCTGTCGGTGCGCAGCGGCAGGACGCGCAGCTCGACGCGGGTCGCGGGCGCGGCGCCGAGGTCGCGCAGGTTCGCGACGAGGTCCGATCCGTCCCAGAACCGGTCCGTCGCCGTGACGCCGTCCACGCGCAGCTGCGCGACATCGCCGGCCCACTGCACCCGCAGCACCGCGTCGTCGTCGAACTTCTCGGGCACGTCGAGGCGATACACCGCGGCGTGGGCGTCGAGCACGGCATCGTGAGGTGCGGCCTGCCGGCCGTCGCGCGAGCCGTAGTCGCCGGACGGCATGGTCTCGGCCCGCACGAGCCGGATGCGGACGGATGCCGCGCCGCCCGGGTGCGCGTCGCGTTCCGGCGTCGCCGCCGGGGTGCCGTCGGCGGCCGAGCGCCGAGCCGCGGTGGCGGCGGGGTCCTCCCACCCGAGGTGGCGCCAGGTGCCGCCCGCATACTCGCGCAGGTCGGGCTCGGAGCCGCTCGCCCGCACCGCGACCCGGCCCTCGGCATCCCATGTCACCTCGTCGGCACACACGAGCAGCCGCCGCCCGCCGGCGGCCGCGTCGACGACCCAGACCAGGTCGGCGTCGGCCGACGCGAGGACGAGTACGTCGAGCGCGGCGCCGTGCGGCTCCTGGATCCGCAGCGGCGTCGCCGCCGGTGCGAGGCGGTGGGTGAGACCGTCGTGTGCGAGCTCGACGGGGATGCCGGCATCCTCGATGAGCACCAGCGTCGGTGCGCCGTCGGCCGTGCTGGCGGGGAGCACGGTGAGTGCGGACGCCGTCGCCCAGTCGACCGTGACGCCGCCCACCTCGAGTCCGAGCGGCCAGCGGGCGAGCGTCCCCGGCGGGATGTCGACCGGAGCGCTGGGCAGCTCGACCACGCCACGGGGAGTATCGACGCGGAACCGCGCACCGCGGTACGTCGGCAGCGGCACATGCGGCTGATGCCACCCGATGAACAGGAACCCCGAGCCGTCGTCGGCGCGCACCGCCCAGCGCAGGGTCTCGGCATCCTCGACCCCCGTCAGGCGGACGTCGGGAAGATGCGACGGCGCGGGGGCGAGTCGCTCGCCGAACGCCTCGAGGAACGCGTGCTGCAGGCGCAGCGCCGCATGGCTCGGCGCTGCGCGGCCGGACTCGCCGATCGGCGCATGGAAGTCGTAGCTCAGCCGCGTCATGTCGTTGGGGTAGCCGGTGGCCTGCGTCTCTTCGAGACCGGGCCCGGGGTTCGTGCCTCCGGTGTACATGTAGTACCCCTGCCAGGCCGACCCGCTGCCGAGCTTGGCGTGCGCGACCGCGGCGATGTCACGGGCGCCGGGTCGCGGCCGCCGGTGGTACGCGGTCGCCATGCCGCCGCCCAGCTCGCAGGTGGCGGCGGGGAACCACGGCGACAGCTCGGCGCGCCCGCTCGTCGATGCCTCGTCGGCGCCCCGCTCGTCGGCGCCCCGCTCGTCCGCGCCCCGCACGTCGGCGCCGATGCCCGGGTCGTCCCACGTGTCGGAGAAGAAGAAGTGCGCCCGGAAGGTGGGGTCCCACGCGTCGCCCGGGTCGACCCAGAACCCGTCGCCGTAGCCGCCCCACAGCGGCAGCACCTCGGGGTCGGGAAGCTGGGCGCCGCCCCACGCGGTCGCCGTCCACAGCGGCGCCGACATGCCGGCCTCGCGAGCCAGCCGCTTCAGGGTCGCGAGGTGACCGGGCTGGTCGTAGAGCTCGTTGTCCAGCTGGATCGCCAGCACGTTCTCGGGCGTGCAGCGCCCGTCGAGGGCATCTGCGATGCGCGCGAACCACTCCCGCACGAGGTCGAGGTATGCCGGGTCGTCGGTGCGATGGCGCACCGGCGCGTGCTGCACCCAGTCGGGCAGCCCGCCGTTGCGCATCTCGCCGTGCACCCACGGGCCGATCCGCAGCACGAGCTCGAGGCCCTCGGCCCGCACGGCGTCCACGAACCCGCCCACGTCGAATCGTCCGTCGAAGCGCGCCTGACCGCGCACCGGCTCGTGGTGCAGCCACGGCACGTAGGTCGAGACGACCGACACGCCACCCGAGCGCATGAGCCGCAGGCGCTCGGTCCACCGCTCCCGGGGGACGCGCGTGTAGTGCAGCTCACCCGAGACCGGCAGCCATGGGCGCCCGTCCCGCAGCAGGCTGCGGCTGGTGAGCGTGAGCCCGGGGCGCCGGTCATCGGCGTTCGCCATGGCGGGCCGAAGCTCTTCGCGCAGCGGTCCGGTCGCGTCCACGCGCAGCATCCAGGTCTCCGATCGGCGGGGGAGGAGGGGATCAGGGGAGGAGATGCGAGGAGCGGAGGTGGATCCGAGGGTGAAGGGCCCTCCGCCCGTCACATCTCGTCCGCTCCTCGCGGTGGTCACGCGAGTCGGATCGCTGCCCACGACACGGCGGGCAGTGCGACCGACAGCACGTCGCCGTCGACGGATGCCGCCGCCCCGCGCACGCCGACCCGCTCCCGGTTCTCGAGGGTGTTGGCCGCGTAGAGGTCGTCGTCGTGCAGCAGGTGCGACTCGACCACCTCGACGTCGCGGCCGAGCTCGCGCACCAGCGGAGCCAGGTCGACACGCAGGTCCGTGGCATCCGTCGTCGAACGGTTCACGACGAACAGCGACACGCCCTCGTCGTCGATCGTGGCGACGGCATTCAGGGTCGGCACCTCGCCGAGCTTCTCGCTCGTGAAGGATGCCGACGACACGGGCACGCGCAACGCGCGGCCCTGCCCCAGCCGCGAGGTGATCGCGAACGGGAAGAACGTGGTCTGCCGCCAGGCCGGGCCGCCGGGCTCGGTCATGATCGGCGCGATGACGTTCACGAGCTGCGCCAGGGATGCCGAGCGCACGCGGTCGGCGTGCTGCAGCAGCGTGATGAGCAGGTCGCCGAAGACCACGGCATCGAGGGCGTTGTACTTGTCCTCCAGCAGGCGGGGCGCGACCGGCCAGGCGCCGCCCTTGAACTCGTGTCCCGACTCGGTGCCGTCCTCGCGGTGCAGGTACCAGACGTTCCACTCGTCGAACGAGATCATGATGCGCTTGTCGCTCTTCTTCGTCGCCGCCACCGTGTCGGCGATCGCGACGACCGACTCGATGAAGCGCGCCATGTCGACGCCGGAGGCGAGGAACTCCTGCGCATCGCCGTCGTGCTCCTGGTAGTAGGAGTGGCACGAGATGAAGTCGACGTCGTCGAACGTGTGCTCGAGGACGGTGCGCTCCCACGAGCCGAAGGTGGGCATGCCGCGGCCCGATGAGCCGCAGGCGACCAGCTCGACGCCGGGATCCAGCATCCGCATCGCCTTCGCCGTGCGCGAGGCGAGCTTGCCGTAGTCGTCGGCGTCGAGATGCCCGATCTGCCACGGGCCGTCCATCTCGTTGCCGAGGCACCACATCTTCACGGCGAACGGGGTCTCGCGGCCGTTCGACGCGCGCTGGTCGGTCCAGGCCGTCTCGGCGTCGCTGTTGGCGTACTCGAGCAGGTCGAGCGCCTCGGGCGTGCCGCGCGTGCCGAGGTTGACCGCGAGCATCAGGTCGCTGCCGACGCGGTCGAGCCACGCCTGGAACTCGTGCAGCCCGACCTCGTTCGTCTCGGTCGAGTGCCACGCCAGGTCGAGTCGGCGCGGGCGCTCGGCCTTCGGGCCGATGCCGTCCTCCCACTTGTACCCCGACACGAAGTTGCCGCCGGGGTAGCGGATGGTCGAGACGCCGAGCTCCTTCACGAGCTCGATCACGTCGGTGCGGAACCCGTCCCCGTCGGCGGACGGATGCCCGGGCTCGAAGATGCCGTCGTAGATATGGCGGCCGAGGTGCTCGACGAACCCGCCGAACAGGCGCCGGTCGATGTCGGCGATCTCGTAGTGCGGGTCGAGGCGTGCGGAGGCGTCGGTCGGAGAGGTCATGGGGCTCCTTCTTCGGATGGGTCGGTCGGACAGCCGGCGCGCGAAAGCGATGCCGGCGGTGCGGTCAGGCGGAGGCCGGATCGTGCCGGAGCACCAGCGAGATGGCCGCGGATCGGGCGGGCAGCCGGTAGCGCGGCAGCACGCCGGGCCCGCAGGTCGCCGTGCCGACGCCCGACTGGGCCAGGTCGATCGACACGAAGGTGCGGCCTTCGGCGGGCAGCTCCCAGTTGTGTGCTGCGGCGGCGAGGGCCGGCCTGCTGTGGCGTGACACCGTGAGCGCGAACGAGCTGTCGAGCGACGACACGTGCAGCGCACCGCCCCGCGTGAGGATCCGTGCGTCACGGACCCCCATCCGCGAGCCGCTCTCCTGGGGGCGGACGTTGTCGACGGTGAGGTCGTCGGCGTCGAGGTGCCACCAGCCGAACCTCGCCGCGGAGCGCAGGTCGGGGTAGCTCGGCATCGGGCCGTACCCGGCGATGTCGGCGCCCAGCGGCTCGCCCTCGAGGACGAAGTCCAGGCCGAGCCGGGCCCATTCGGTGGTCCACGCATCGTTGGGCTCGAGCTCGACGTCGAGGCGAACGGCGTCGTCTGCGATCGCGGTCCACCGCAGGCGCGCATCGATCGAGCTGGCGAGGATCGGCGTGCCCGTCCGTGTGCGCACGAGGAGGCCGCCGTCATCCGCGCTCATGTCCGCTAGGCGCGTCACCATGCGGTCGATGCCCGCCGCACGCCAGCGGTCGGCGTACGACGGCAGGTCGAGCTCGTCGTTGCCGAGGTCGCGGTCGTTGTCGGTCGGGGCGCGCCAGACTCCCACGGTCGGTCCGGTGATCGCCAGGCCCGCCAGCTCCTGGAGGCCGCCCGTCGCGGAATCGAAGCGCGCGGCCCCGACGCGGTCCTCGCGCGGCCCGGCGGCGCTCGCCGCCAGCAGGGCGGGATGCCCCTGGGTCACGTGCTGCCCGCTTCCGACGACGTGGCCGGCGTCCGCCCACGGGGCAGCGACGGTCGTCACCGCCTCCACCGTGAGCACATCGGCGACGCGGGACGCGGCATCCGTCCGGCACTCTGCGGGCAGGTCGACGGCGACGGTCGTCCGCGGCGGGCACGGCGGAAGGTCGAGCGTGCCGGATGCCGTGACCTCGCCGTCGATGACGCGCGTCCAGCGCACGGCGACGTGCCCGAGGTCGAGGAAGTCGTAGCGATTCGCGACGCGCACCGCCGAGCGGTCCGCGTCGACGTCGACCACCACCGGCGCGATCACGGCCGCGTAGTGGAGCAGACCGGGGCGCGGGGTGCGGTGGGCGTCGACGAGTCCGTCGATGACGAAGTTGCCGTCGTGCACGTCCTCGCCGAAGTCACCGCCGTACAGGATGCGCGCCTCGCCCTCGGGGCCGTCGACCTCGATGCCCTGCTCGACCCACTCCCAGACGAAGCCTCCCGCGTGACGGGGATACGCTTCGAACAGATCCCAGTACTCCTGCAGTCCGCCGGGCCCGGTCCCCATGGCGTGGCCGAACTCGCACTGGAGGAACGGGAGCGTGCGGCGGTGCATCTCGGCAGGGGTGGCGTCGTGCGGTGCGGGCCGGAGCGTCTCCTCGCCGATCTCGCGCACCTCGTCATGCGGGGCGTACATGCGCGAATACACGTCGACGTAGCGGCTCTCGTGGTCGCCCTCATAGTGGACGAGCCGGCTCGGGTCGGTCAGCTTCGCCCACCGCGCCATCGCCTCGAGGTTCGCTCCGGCATGCGACTCGTTGCCGAGCGACCACATGATGACGCTCGCATGGTTCTTGTCGCGGTGCACCGTGCGGCGGATGCGGTCGAGGAAGGCGTCGCGCCAGGCCGGATCGGCGCTCGGGTTGCCGCGCCAGCCCACGTGCTCGAAGCCGTGCGTCTCGAGGTCGCATTCGTCGATGACCCAGAAGCCGAGCTCGTCGAACAGATCGAGGACGTCGGGATGCGGCGGGTAGTGCGACGTGCGGACCGCGTTGATGTGGTGGCGCTTCATCAGGAGCAGCTCGTCGCGCGCCACCTCCGCGTCGAAGACGCGGCCGTGCCGGGGACGGTGCTCGTGCCGGTTCACGCCGCGCAGCATGATCGGCGCACCGTTGACGAGCAGGCGTGCGTCCTGCACCTCGACCCGCCGGAACCCGATCCGCACCGTGACCGCCTCGCTGCCGGTGCGCACGGTCGCCTCGTACAGGCGCGGCCGTTCCGCGGTCCACGGCTCGACGCCCGCGACGCGCAGCCTCTCGCCCACGGCAACGTCGTCGATGCCGAGCTCCGCGATGGTGAGGCGGGCGGTCCCGCCCTGGTCCACGACAGCGGTGATGTCGAGGATCCCCTCGGAGGCCCGCGCGTCGTAATCGGCGTGGACGAAGAGGTCGTCGATGCCGCCGTCCGGCCGGCCGAGGAGGGTGACGCTGCGGAAGATCCCCGGCAGCCACCACATGTCCTGGTTCTCGAGGTACGTCGCGTCGCTGAACTGGGCCACGCGCACGGCAAGGCGGTTCACGCCGTCGGCGAGGATGCCGGACACGTCGAACTCGTGGGTGAGCCGGCTTCCGCGCGTCGTGCCGAGCAGGGTGTCGTTCAGCCAGACCTCGGCGGCGGACTCGATCCCGTCGAAGCGCAGGAGCCTGCGACCGTGGGCGAGAACCGACGGCGAGGCGTGGAAGTCCAGCCGGTAGTCGCCGATCCGGTTGGCGTCCGGCGGGTGCGGCGGGTCGACCGGGAAGGGCATCTGCACGTTGGAGTAGGCGGGTGATCCGTAGCCCTGCAGGTTCCAGTGGCCGGGCACTTCGATCGCCCCCCAGCCGGCGGCGTCCTCGGTGCGCCACTCGTCGGGAGCGGTACGCAGGGACGGCGAGACACGGAAGCGCCACGTGCCGTCCAGCGTCTGCTGCGGAGCGTCCGAGTGGAGGCGGGCGCGGGGAGTGATGGTGCCGGACCCGGGGCGGGTGGTGGCGATCTCCATGGGTTCCTCATCGATGAGTGAAGAGCGTCGAAGCTCGACCTTACCGCGTGGAATGCGTTTACCCCATGTGAGGGATCTCCACGGGAAGGCGCTTGCCCGCTGGTGTACTTTGCATTAATGTCCTAACATCGTATCAGCGATCGGATCCGGGCCCCAGCTCGGTGACACACACGGGGCGCGAAATCCCGCGCTCATCGACAACGACGTTGACCCCTGGTCTCCCGGGGTGAAAGGGAAGTCCAATGAAGCATTCAGTCACATCCCGCACGCGAGTGGCTCTGGCCCTCGCAGCGGCTGCCCTGACCGCCGTCTCGCTCACGGCGTGCAGCTCGGGTGACGCCGGCGAGTCCGACGAGCCGATCCAGTTCTTCCTGTCGGGCGACGCCAACCAGGGCGGCGGGTACGCCCACATGGCGGAGAAGTACGAGGAAGAGACCGGCGTCAAGGTCGAGATCGTCGACATCGCCAACGACGACCTCGCCACCAAGCTCCGCAACGCGGCGCAGGCCAACGACCTGCCGGCCATCGCCCGCGTCGGCGCCGTCGACCCGGTGTGGCGCAACGTCACCACCGACCTGTCGGACATCACCGAGGGCAGTGACATCCGCACCGATCTGTCCGACAAGGACGACGACGGCAACGTGATCTCGCTCCCGTCGGACATCACGGCGGTCGGCATGTTCATCAACAAGACGCTGTTCGACCAGGCGGGCGTCGCGTACCCGACCAGCGAAGACGACATCTGGACGTGGGACGAGTACGTCGCCGCCGTGAAGCAGGTGCAGGCGGCGACCGGCACCAGCTACGGCATGGTGATGGACAAGTCGTCGCACCGCCTCAAGGCGCTCCTGTACGAGTTCGGCTCGGACTACTTCCAGGCCGACGACAGCGGCGAGTTCAGCACCAACGACCAGACCAAGGTGGCGTTGGAGTACTTCAACTCCCTGAACGACGACTCGTTCATGCCCCGCTCCGTCTGGCTGTCGGATGCCGACCCCAACGCCCTCTTCAAGAGCGGCGACGTGGTCTCGTACCTCTCGGGCTCGTGGCAGATCGCGGACTTCGCGGTGAACATCGCCGACTTCGAGTGGGCCTCGGTCTACATGCCGCAGGAGGAGGAGCGCGCGACCAACTTCGGCAACGCCGCGTCGGTCGTCGTCTTCGACGGTCCTCAGGAGGAGGCCGCGCACGACTTCATCAAGTGGCTGTACGAGCCGGAGAACTACACCGAGCTGTCGGAGACCTCGTCGTTCATCCCCGCGATCGACGGACTCGACATCACGTACGCGGCGCACGCGGACGCCTTCGCCATCTACAACCAGGACATCGCCGCCTCGCCGGACATCGTGGGCGAGATCAAGGCGATGGAACTGCAGTACGGCGCGCAGGGCGTGACGACCGACGGCGACCCGGTGCGTGACGAGACGGTCAAGTACCTCAACGGCGAGCAGGACGTCGACACCACGATCGCGAACATCAACGCGCTGTTCACCGACCAGCTGGGCGCCCTGGAGTGACCATGTCCACCACCAAGTCCGTCGATGGGCGCAGTGCCGAGACTTCTGCGCTCATCAGCGTGGGGCGGGGCGCGCGGCGCGCGCGCCGCCCCCGGCGGAGCTCTACGAGGTTCGTGCTCGCCCCGCTGGTGTTCATCGCGGTCGCGGTGGTGCTGTTCGCACTGTTCTTCCTGTGGCCGGGAGCGCTCGGACTCTGGTATTCGTTCACCGACTACTCGGGTGTCGGCACACCCGAGTTCATCGGGGCCGAGAACTACATCGACCTCGCGCAGGATCCGGTGTTCTACACCGTGCTCGGCCGCACCCTGCTGTACACGCTGCTGTCGGTGCCGCTGCACTACGTCGCGGCGCTCGGCATCGCCATGCTGCTGACCAGCACCTTCGCCAAGGGCAAGTCGGTGGCGCGGATCATCTTCTTCCTGCCGTGGCTCATCTCGCCCATCGTGGCCGGTGTCATCTGGAAGTGGCTGTTCGGCGAGAACTTCGGCCTCGTGAACTACCTCATCGAGATGCTCGGAGGCAATGGGCTGCAGTGGGAGACGAATCCCAACCTGGCGCTGGTGCTCATCCTCATCGTGAGCACGTGGGGCGGGACGGCGTTCAACATGCTGCTGTTCATCGCCGCCATCCGCAACATCCCGCAGTCATATCTCGAGGCCGCCCAGCTGGACGGCGCCAACGGCTGGCAGCGGTTCTACCGGATCGTGCTGCCGCTCCTGCGGCCCACCTCGTTCATGGTGATCCTGCTCACCACGATCGGGGCGATGAAGGAGTTCGCCATGGTCCAGGCGCTCAACGGCGGTGGACCCGGCACGTCGAACATGTTCATCGTCCAGTACATCTACCGGACCGGATTCGAGCGCGCCGACGTCGGGTACGCCAGTGCGGCGTCGATGGTCCTCATGGTGATCCTCATCATCATCGCGATCATCCAGCTGCGCTTCGACAAGAGGAACGATCTCGCATGACGACTCTTCGACCCGGGACCCGCGCCCGCACCGCCAGCACCGGCGCCGGCGCCGGCCCACGCACGCGCACGTCCCGTCCGCTCCGCGCGCTGCCGAGCACCCTCGTGCTCTGGCTCCTCGCCCTGGGCTTCCTCATCCCGGTCGCGTGGTTCCTGCTGAGCTCGTTCAAGCCCGGCTCCGAGCTGTTCAGCCTGCCGCTGACGCTCTTCCCCGAGAACTGGACGGTCAGCGGCTACACGACCGCCTGGAACCGGTTCAACTTCGCCCAGTACTTCCTCAACACCTCGATCGTCGCGGTCGTCACGACGGTGCTCACCGTGCTGGTCAGCGCCATGACCGGCTACGCGCTCGCCAAGTACCAGGCATGGTGGCTCAAGGTCTTCTTCATCTGCATCCTGGCCACGACGATGCTGCCGACCGAGGTCATCATGCCGAGCTCGTTCGCCGTGGTGCGCGATCTGGGTCTGTACAACACCCTCGCCGGCATCATCGTGCCGTCGATCATCACCGCGACGGGCATCTTCATGTTCCGTCAGTACTTCAAGACCATCCCCGACGAGCTGCTCGAGGCGGCGCGCATCGACGGCGTCTCGGAGTTCGGTGCGTTCTGGCGGATCATGCTGCCGCTGGCGAAGCCGATCGCGGTCGTGCTGGCGATCTTCTCGTTCCAGTGGCGATGGAACGACTACATCTGGCCGCTCATCGTGCTGCGCGACCCCGACCGCTACACCCTGCAGGTCGCCCTGCGCTCCATCGTCGGCGCCGACAACGTCGACTGGTCGGTGCTCCTGTCGGCCTCGGTGATCTCGCTGGTCCCGATGCTCATCCTCTTCGCGATCTTCCAGCGGCAGATCATGAACGCCGACGTCAATTCGGGCCTGAAGGACTGAGATGGCGGAGGACTCCCATTTCCATACGGTGCTGAGCGAGGCGGTGGCCGACGAGGTTCACGCGTCGCTGGTCACCGCGATCGCTCCCGACGACGGGCACCGCCGCCTCATGGATCGCGCGAAGCTGTTCGTCGCTGCGTACGTGTGGCCACGGTCGGCCCACGCCGGCGATCCGGCGCTCATCGACGCCGCGCGTGAGAGCGTGCGTGCGCTCCGCGCCCGGCAGGGCGCCGGCGGGCTGTTCATCGGCGGCGACAACGTCGACTCGCCGCCCGACTCGTCGTTCACGGTGAACGACGTGTGCGACACGCTGCACATCATCGGCGCTGCTCCGGCCGAGGCGCGGAACGCCCTCGCCGCGCTGGCCACGGACCTCGGGGCGATCGCGGATGCTGTGGAGCCCGCGCTCGTCGCGGGCGGCGTGCACACGCCCAACCACCGCTGGGAGATCTCCGCCGCCCTGGCCCGCCTGCACCGCCGACGCCCCTCGCCGCAGCTGCGCGACCGCGCGGCGGAGTGGCTCGCCGAGGGCATCGACATCACGCCCGACGGGGTCTACTCCGAGCGCAGCGCGAACTACGCGGCGTATGTCTCGAACCCGTCGCTGAGCGTCATCGCCGACGTCCTGGACCACGACGGGGCCCGGGCCGCCGTCATCCGCAATCTCGAGAGCACGCTCGGGCTCATCCATCCCGACGACACCGTCGAGACCGTGCACTCGCGACGCCAGGATCAGCTGCGCCGGTTCCCGGTGGCGCCCTACCTGACGGCGTACCGGCGGTACGCCGTCGAGCTCGGCCGGGGAGACTTCGCCTGGGCCGCGACGCGCGCGCTGCGCGCCGGCGTGGTGCACCCGGGCGCCGTGCTCGCCGACCTCCTCATCACGCCGCTCATCGGCGAGGAGCTGCCGGATGCCGCACCCCCGACTCCGCGGGAGCGCTGGGAGCAGTCCGCCCTGGTGGTCGCCGCGTCACCGCGCCGGCGCCTCGTGGTGTTCGGCGGAAGCGACTATCCGCGGTTCCGCCGCGTCCGCTCCGGCCTGTCGGCCAATCCCACCTTCCTCCGCATGTTCGCCGGCGCTGCCGTGCTCGACTCGGTGCGCCTCTCCCGTGACTTCTTCGGCCTCGGCCCGTTCCGCGCCGACCGGATGGTCTCGGCGCCCGGGCCCGACGGCGTCCTGCGGCACGAACTGACCGAGACGGTGTCCGCGCACTACTACCAGCCGATCGACGCGGCGCGACGTTCGCCCTCGGGCGAGTACGCCCTCACCGACGACGGCCGGTTCTTCGGCTCGATGGCGTTCCCCGATCGCGCGCGCGACGAGGTGCGCCTGCGCACCACGGTCGAGATCCGGCCGACGGATGACGGCGCCGTCGTCTCGATCGCGATCGACGGCCCCGACAGCCCGTGGGCACTCGAGCTGGCGTTCCGGGACGGCGGTCGATTCGAGGGTGTGACGACGCGGGCCGACGGTGCCGCAGTCCTCACGGACGGCATCGGACGCTACCGGGTGGGCGACAGCGTCATCGCCTTCGACGCGGGCGACGGGTACGCCGCCCAAGGCCCCGGACGCTATCACCCCGGCGAGGACTACGCGTTCCTCGGCGCGACGGATGCCGCCGACGGTCAGCGCGTCTACCTGACCGGACGATCGCCCGGCCGGCTCGAGCTCACGCTGCGCGCCGAAGGCGACGCCCGATGAGCGCGGTCGTCGACGCGGTCGGCTTCCATGCGCTGCGGACGCTCCGCGCCGAGCGCCCGCACGCCGTCGAGGAGGCCCTGTCGTCGCGGGCGCGCCGCGACATCGTGCGCGGTGACGGAAGACTCTTCATCGTGGCCGCCGATCACCCCGCGCGCGGCGCCCTGTCGGTCGGCGGCCGCGACGACGCGATGGCGAGCCGGTACCTGCTGCTGGAGCGGCTCGCGATCGCCCTCGGGCGTCCCGGCGTCGACGGAGTGCTGGGCACGCCGGACATCATCGACGACCTCGCGCTGCTCGGGCTGCTCGACGACAAGGTCGTCGTCGGCTCGATGAACCGCGGCGGCCTGCGCGGTGCGAGCTTCGAGATGGACGATCGCTTCACCGGCTACGACGTCGCGTCGATGGTGCGCTCGGGCGTCGACTTCGCCAAGGTGCTGCTGCGGGTGAACCTCGCCGACGCCGCGACAGCGGCCACGCTGGAAGCGACCGCGCGTGCGGTGACGGCCGCGGCCGAGGCCCGCATGCCCATCATGATCGAGCCGTTCATCAGCCGATGGGACGGCGGACGCATCGTCAACGACCTCACGCCCGATGCCGTCGTGCTCTCGATGGCCATCGCCGCCGGGCTCGGCGCCAGCAGCGCGTACACCTGGATGAAGCTGCCGGTCGTGCCCGACATGGAACGCGTGATGCAGGCGACGACCCTGCCGACGCTGCTTCTCGGCGGCGACTCCGGCGGCGACCCGGACGATACCTTCTCCTCGTGGGAGGATGCCCTCGCGCTGCCCGGCGTCCGCGGGCTGACGGCGGGGCGCGCGCTGCTGTATCCGCCCGACGGAGATGTTGCGGGCGCGGTCGACGCCGCCGCCCGCCTCGTCCACCCCGACCTCTAGACCCGATGGAGAAGCCCATGCCCCGTGCCGAGGAGATCCGATGAACGCCGAGGTGGCCGGTGCGCCGGTGAGCTTCGGCGTCTTCGAGATGACGCCCGAGGGCGCCGCCACCGTGGCGGCCGACGACATGCTGGCGGTGCTCGCGGATGCCGGCTACGGCGGCGTCGACCTCGGTCCGGTGGGCTTCCTCGGCCGCGACGCCGAGCTGCGTGCGCGACTCGCCCACTTCGGGCTCGAGCTGGCCGGCGGGTGGGTGCAGCTGCCGCTGTCGGACGACGAGGCGTTCGAGGCCTCGCTGCCGTCGCTGCACGACGCCCTGCGCGTGTTCTCGGATGCCGCCGAGGCGGGGCCCCGCCGGCTGCCGCTGCCCACGCTCGCCGACGACGGGTCGCTCACCCGCCGAGCGCATCCCGGCCGCGGTGCCGAGGTGGACGCGCTCGACGCCCACGCCTGGGAGCGGCTCTTCGCCAACACCGAGCGCGCCGCCGCGATCGTGCGCGCCGCCGACTTCGAGCCGACGTTCCACCACCACGCCGGCACCTTCGTCGAGTCGCCCGACGAGATCGACCGCTTCCTCGCCCACGTCGACGTCGATCTCACCCTCGACACCGGTCACCTGCTCATCGCCGACGGCGATCCCGCCGACGCCGTGTCGCGCTGGGGGGACCGCATCAACCACCTGCATCTCAAGGACGTCGATCGCGCCGAGCTGCGTCGCGTCCTCGCTGCAGGCGGGGGGATGACCGAGGTGTGGTCGTCGGGAGCCTTCGTCGCCTTCGGCCACGGCGACCTCGACCTCGCGCGGGTGATGGATGCCATGGCGGCACGTGGTTTCGACGGCTGGGTCGTCGTCGAGCAGGATGTGCTGAACACCCCGGACGTCGACATCGACGCGTTCCGCGCCGCGCGCGGCGACGACCAGCGCGTCAATCGCGCAGCGCTCCAGCCCTGGGCCTGACGCCCGACGCCGCAAGAACCGATCCCTCACCGACAAGGACACCACCGTGACCGACGCCCCCCTTCGCTTCGGCCTGATCGGCACCGGTCGCATCGGCCAGGTCCACGCCGCGAACATCGCCGCGAGCCCCGACACCGTGCTCACCTGGGTCGCCGACCCGATGGTCGACGGCGCGCACGCCGTGGCCGGGCGCTTCGGCGGTCGGGTGACGGATGCCGCCGACGAGCTGTTCGCGGCCGCCGACGTGGATGCGGTGCTCATCGCCTCGCCCACCCCGACCCACGTCGACCTGATCGCGCAGGCTGTCGAACGCGGCATCCCGGTGCTCTGCGAGAAGCCGATCGACCTCGACATCGCCCGCGTCGACGCGCTGCGCCCGAAGGTCGCGGCCGCCGGCGTGCCCGTGGCGCTGGGATTCAACCGCCGCTTCGACCCCGCGTTCGCCGAGGTGCAGGCGCGGGTCGTGGCGGGCGAGATCGGCGCTCTCGAGCAGCTCACGATCATCAGCCGTGATCCGGCCGCGCCGCCGGCCGCCTACATCGGGGTGTCGGGCGGCATCTTCCGCGACATGACGATCCACGACTTCGACATGGCCCGTTTCTTCCTGCCCGACATCGTCGAGGTGACGGCGGTCGGCACGACGACCTTCGATGACGGTGCGCGCGAGCACGGCGACTTCGACACGGCCGTCGTGACGCTGCGCGCGGCCTCGGGCGCCGTCGTCACCATCATCAACTCGCGTCACAGCGCGGTCGGGTACGACCAGCGGCTCGAGGCCTTCGGCGCGAAGGGCTCGCTGCAGGTCGCCAACCGCTCGATGAGCCTGGTCAGCCTCTCGACGGCCGAGCGGGTGGACGCGCGCGCGCCGTTCGAGGACTTCTTCCTGCAGCGCTACGCCGACGCGTACGCCGCCGAGCTCGGGGCCTTCGTCGCCCTGGTGCGCGGCGGCGCCTCGACGAGCCCGACGTTCGAAGACGGCCGCGCCGCGCTGGTCCTCGCCGACGCCGCGCAGAGGTCCGCCACCGAGCGTGTCTCGGTGGCCGTGCGCACCGACTGATCTGCGCGGGCGTCGACCCCGCTGGACGAAAGACGGATGCCGCGGCACGAGGCCGCGGCATCCGTCTTCCTGCGTTCGACAGGCTCAGCCGAGAATGGCGTCCGCCTCCGAGAAGAACTGCGTCACGGCGTCGTCGACCGAGAGGGCGCCGAGGCCGATCGACTTGCCGAGGTCCCAGAAGGTCTGCTCGAGCGAGCCGTAGCCGACGACCGGGACGGGCGGGGCGTCGCCGATGCGGTCGGCGGCGGACTCGATGTAGTCGGCGACCTGCTTGTCGGCGCCCTCGAGGGTCGTGCCCTCGAGCTTCGACGACGAGGCGGGGAAGCCGAGCGTGGTGCCGAAGATCTCGCCGGCCTCGGGGCTGTTCACCACGAAGTCGAGGAAGAGGGCCGCGGCCTCCGGGTGCTCGGTGTTCTTCGCGATCGCGACCTGCAGGCCGGCCTGACGGTAGAGGTCCTTCGAGCCCTCCTCCGCGGTGGGCGGAGCGACGATCGAGATGGACGAGGCGCCCGAGTCGGCGAGGTACCCGCCGAGGAAGTTGCTCCAGCTCATCTCGCTCGCGGTGATGGCGGCGCCGAAGCCCGACTTGGGCGAGAGCTCCTCGAGCTTCTGCTGCGGCACCGTGACACCGTCGCGGATGTCGGAGCCGGACTCCCAGAAGTCGCGCAGCTCGTCCTCGGTGAAGCCGAGCTCGCCGTCGTCGGTGTACAGGTTGCCGCCGTTGGCGCGGAGCACCAGCTCGAACACCTGGATGCGCTGCGTGTAGTCGGTGCCGCCGTAGACCGCGCCGCCCGTGGCGTCGGTGACGTCGGCCATCCAGTCGTCGAAGTCGGCGAAGCTGGTGCCGCCCTCGGGTGCGTCGACGCCTGCCTGTGCGACGAGGTCGTCGTTGACGAAGTTCGCCCACAGGCTGTAGCCGGTGGGAAGCGAGTACTGCACGTCGTCGAGCGCGCCCGTGCCCAGCAGCGACTCATCGAACGTGGTCGTGTCGATGTAGTCCGATACCTCGCCGAGGTCGAGCAGGTTGCCCGACTCGGCGTACTGGCGCAGGTAGCTGTCGGAGAACTGGAACACGTCGGGCAGTCCGCCGCCCGCGGCCTCGGTCTGACGCTTCTCCCAGAAGCTGGGGAAGTCGGTGAACGAGGTGTTGATCGTGATGTTCGGGTACTCCTCGTTGAACGCCGCGATCAGGTCGTTGTAGCGGGTCGCGCGGTCGTCGTTGCCCCAGAACGCGAAGTCGAGGGTGACCTTCTCGTCGGGGTCGAACGCGGCCGCGTCGTCGGGCTCGCCGCCGGCGCAGCCGGCGAGGACGAGGGCGGCGCCGGCGGTCAGGGCGGCTGCCGCGAACAGGGTGCGGGGTGCGGGCATCAGGGTGCTCCAGTCGTGATCGGGATGGGGTCAGGAAACGCTCAGGGCATCGCGCGCGGCGGATGAGGGGGCGTGGTCGGGGCCTGCGGTGAGCGGTGCGGTGACGAAGGCGACGCCCTGCGCGTCGAGCACCACGCGGTCGACGGTGACGCCGGTCTCGGCATCCGTTCCGTCGATCGCGATCTCGACCCGCTCGTCGCTGTGGTTGATGAGGGTGACGAGGTCGCCCCGACGCGCTGCCTCGACCCCGGCGGGCAGTCCCTCGACGACAGGACGGACACCGGATGCCGCGACCACGGTCGCAACGACGGCGTCGAGCGCGTCGGTCTCGCGGCCGCCGGCCGAACGTCCGTCGCTCACCGGCGCATCACTGACAGGCACAGTGGCGACGTACCAGGCTTCGCCGGAACCGTAGCGGTGACGCGTGAGGGCGGGCGATCCTGCCTGCAGGCCGGACTCGAACGAGGCGACGACGTCTGCTCCGCCCGCGTGGACGCTCTCGGCCACCAGGCGGCCGCGCTGCTCGGCGCCGTCGAGGCCGAATGTCACGGTGCCCGCCGCGGCGGCGGTGCGCGCGGCGCGGACGGCGTCGGTGCTCAGGGCGCCCACGCCGCCGGCGCTCGCCGAGGATCCCGCGAGCGCGCCGAAGTCCTCGAACCGCAGGCCGAGCACGGGGCCGAGCTGCGTCAGGAATCCACCGTCGCGGAACTGGTCGTGCTCGTCGACGATGTCGGTGAAGGGGCCGGTGAGGAGCGTTCCGCCGTCGTGGACGAAGCGTGCGAGCGCGGCTGCGCCCTCATCGCGGAGCAGGTACAGGGCGGGGGCGACCACCAGACGATAGGTGTCGTCGACTTCTTCGGGGCCGACGATGTCGACCTGGATGTTGCGCGCGTGGAACGCGCCGTACCACTCCAGCACGAGCGCCAGATAGTCGACCTCGGTCGGGTGGTCGCGCTCCTCGACGGCCCACCAGTTCTCCCAGTCGAAGACCAGTGCGACCTGGGCGTCGCGGCCGGGCGCCGGAAGCTCCGGCAGCGCGGCCAGGCGTGCGCCGAGCTCGGTCACCGCGTCCCAGGTGCGCGTCTCGGTGCCGGCGTGGGGCAGCATCGCCGAGTGGAACTTCTCGCTGCCCGCGCGGGACTGGCGCCACTGGAAGAACATGATGCCGTCGGCGCCGCGCGCGACGGACTGCGCGGTCTCGGCCATGAGCGCGCCGGGGCGCTTGCCCGGGTTGGCGGGACGCCAGTTCACGGCATCCGTCGCCTGCTCCCAGAGCAGCCAAGGCACGCCGGGCTTGAGCGAGCGGATGAGGTCGCGCTGGAAGGCGGCGTCGCGCACGCGGTGCGGGTTGGCGGGGTCGGGGTAGCAGTCGTCCGCGATGACGTCCATGAACGGCGCCCACTTGCGGTAGTCCGCCGGCTTGAACGGGCCCATGAAGTTCGTGGTGATCGGCTGCGTGGCGCCGGCGCGCTGCAGGATCTCGCGCTCCATGAGGTAGCACTCGAGCAGCATGTCGCTGGTGAAGCGCCGCCAGTCGAGCATCGACGACGGGTTGTGGCTGTAAGGAGCGAGACGCGGCGGGAAGATCTCGTCGAAGGCGCCGTAGCGCTGCGACCAGAAGTTCGTCCCCCATGCCGCGTTGAGCGCGTCGATCGTGGCGTACCGGCCCTCGAGCCACACGCGGTACGCGTCGCGCGCGGCATCCGAGAAGTCCATCCAGAGGTGGCAGCCGAACTCGTTGCCCACGTGCCACATCACGACGGCGGGGTGGTGGGCGTAGCGCTCGCCGAGGCGTCGCACGAGCTCCCCGGCGAGGCGCCGGTACGTCGGCGACGACGGGGCGAAGTGCTGGCGGCTTCCCGGCCAGTACGACGCGCCGGACTCGTCGGCGGGCAGGGTCTCGGGGTAGGTGGCGCTCACCCACGGCGGGGGAGACGCGGTGGCGGTCGCGAGGTTCACCGCGATGCCGCCCGCGTGCAGCTTCTCGATGACGGTGTCGAGCCACGCGAAGTCCCACACGTCCTCGGCGGGCTGGATGCGCGACCACGCGAAGATGCCGAGGCTCACGATGTTGACACCGGCCTCCTGCATGAGGCGCACATCGTCGTCCCACACGTCTTCGGGCCACTGGTCGGGGTTGTAATCGGCGCCGTACAGCACGTCGAGCAGCTCCTGTCTGGATGGTGCAGCGGGGGTTCGGAGGCCGTGTCAGCGACGGCCGCGGCGTGCCGGGACCGCGACGACCGCGAAGGCGGCGCAGCCGAGGCCGGCGACGATGAGCGGGGCGAGCATCCACGTCACCACGCCGACGAGCACGGCCGCCGCCGCGAGGTACAGCGCGCCGACGGGATCGGCCGCGAGAGCGGATGGGATGCCGCGGACCGCGCCCCGCCAGCCGCGCTCGGGCGTCCACGCGCCCGCCGCCACGAGCAGGGCGACGGCGCCGGCGACCAGTCCCAGCCACCCGACGATCGAGATCAGGGCGCCGCCGGGCAGTGCGCCCGAGTTCGCCAGGTCGATGTCGAGCAGCAGCAGGAGCGTCAGCGCGACGGCTGCGATGCCGACGACCAGGCCACCGGGGAGCGCGGCACGCCAGTCCTGCCAGAACGTCCGCGCATGCGACTGCTCGGCGTTCACATAGCGGCGGAGGTGCCGGATGCCGGCGGAGAGTGCCGCGGGCAGCGTGACGACGAGGATCCCGGCGGCGGTCACCAGCAGCCCGGTCAGCAGCACCTCGCCGAACAGGGCGAAGGCGCCCTTCGCGCCCGGGTAGCGGGCGGGCTCGCGCTCGTCGAGCGTGGGGCCGCTGCCGGAGGCGTCGGCCCGGCGCGCGGCGCGGAGTTCTCGGCGGTTCATGTGCGGTCTCTTTCCTGGGTCCGTCAGCCCTTGAGGCCCTGTGTGGCGACGCCGTCGACGAGGAAGCGCTGGAACACGAGGAAGAAGAGCAGGACGGGGATGAGGGCGATGAACGACGCGGTGACGGTGGCGCCGTAGTCGCTGACCGAGGTCTGGTCGTTGTAGAGGCGCAGCGCGATCGGCAGCGGGTAGTTCTCGGGGCTGGTGAGGTAGAGCAGGGGTCCGAGGAAGTCGTTCCAGGCCCAGATGAACGCGAAGATCGAGCAGGTGATCAGGGCGGGCTTGATCAGCGGCAGGATGATCGACCAGAAGATGCGCATGTGGCCGGCGCCGTCGATGCGGGCGGCTTCGTCCATGTCGCGGGGCATCTGGCGGATGAACTGGACGAGCAGGAACACGAAGAACGCTTCGGTGGCGAGGAACTTCGGCAGCAGCAGCGGCCAGAAGGTGTCGATCATGTCGAGCCGGTTGAAGATGATGTACTGCGGGATGATCACGACGTGGAACGGCAGCAGCAGGGTGCCGATCATCGCGGCGAACAGCACGCTGAGGCCCTTGAACTGGATGCGGGCGAACGCGTAGGCGGCGAGCGACGAGGACAGCAGCACGCCGATCACGGAGCCGGCGGCGATGATGAACGAGTTCAGGAAGAACCGCCACATCGGCACCCCGGCGATGCCCTCGAACACCTTGGTGTAGTTGTCGATGGTGGGCGCGTTCGGGATGAGGCCCATGTTGGAGCCGAACTCGCTGTTGGGCTTGAAGGTGGCGAACAGCAGCCAGACCAGCGGGTAGAGCACGACCGCGGTGACCGCGATGAGCACGATGAACCAGATGACGGTCTGCCAGGTCTTGCGCTTGACCTTGCGGCGCGGGGCGCGGGGGGTGGCGTCGATCTGGTTCTCGAGGGTGGCGATGGCGGGTTCGCCGAAACTTGTGGTGCTCATCGGTTGTCTCCGGCGTAGTGGACCCAGCTTCGCTGGGTGCGGAAGAGGATGAAGGCGATGACGGCGACGACGATCAGCAGCACCCAGGCGATGGCGGCGGCGTAGCCCATCTGGCCGTCGCTGAAGCCGCGCTTGTAGAGGTACAGCGTGATGAAGTTCGTCATGCCGGCGGGGCCGCCGGTGCCGTTGGAGATGATGTAGGCCGACGCGAACACCTGGAAGGCGCCGATCAGGCCCAGCAGCAGGTTGAAGAAGATCACCGGTGACAGCATCGGCAGGGTGACGGCGCGGAACCGGTGCCAGGCGCCGGCGCCGTCCATCTCGGCCGCCTCGTACAGCTCCTTGGGGATCTGCTTGAGGCCGGCGAGGAAGATGACCATGGTGGCGCCGAACTGCCAGATCGCGAGGAGGATCATCGCGGGCAGCACCAGCGCGGGGTTGCCGATCCAGCCGCCCAGGTCGATGCCGATCGCCGACAGGCCGTTGTCGACCGGGCCGTCGCTGGCGAACATCGCCCGCCACACGATCGCGACCGACACGGATCCGCCGATGAGCGACGGGGCGTAGAAGGCGGACCGGAAGAACCCGGCGCCCTTGTCGCGGTAGTTCAGGAGCATGGCCACCGCGAGTGCCGCGGCGAGGGTGATCGGGGTGCCGACCACCACGTAGATCAGCGTGATCTGCGCGGACTGGATGAACGCCGGGTCCGACGTGAACATCCGGATGTAGTTGTCGAAGCCGATCCACTTCGGCGGGCTGAAGATGTTGTAGCTCGTGAACGACAGGTACAGCGAGTACGCCATCGGGATCAGCGTGAGGCCGAAGAACCCCACCAGCCACGGCACGAGGAACCCGTAGCCGGCGACCGTCTCCTTCACGGCACGCTGTCGCATGCCCGGACGATCCGTCCGTTCCGGCCGGGACCGGCGGAACAGGGAACGACGCGATGACTTCTCACCGGTCACGATGACTCTGGTCGCTGTGGTGCTCACGAGACTCTCCGATACGGGTTCATGGAGTGGTGTTCCGGGCCCGGGCGCATCGTGCGCCCGGGCCCGGAAGGCTGTCACTGGTTGAGGACGACGTCCATCTCGGCGAAGAACTGCGAGACCGCGTCATCGACGGTGACCGTGCCGAAGTTCAGTTCCTCACCGAGCTGGCGGAACTTCTCCTCGAGGGTGCCGTAGCCGACGATCGGCACCGGCGGGGCGTCGCCCAGGCGGTCGGCGATCGAGGCCTCGTAGTCCTTGACCTGCTGGCTGAGCGGGTCGAGCTCGGCCGCGGCGAGGGCGGTCTCCGAGGCCGGCAGGCCGCGGTTGGTGCCGAAGATCTCGCCCGACTCCGGCGAGTTCACGAGGAAGTTGACGAGCGTCGCCGCCGCCTCGGGGTGCTCGGTGCTGGCCGAGATCGTGTGGAGCATCGAGGGCTTCAGGTACAGGTCCTTCGCGCCTTCCTCCGTCACTGGGGGAGCGATCAGGCCGAGCTCGGTGTAGCCCTCGCCGAGGCCGGCGAGGTAGCCGGCGCCGAAGTTGTCCCACGTGAGCTCGCTCGCCGTCAGCGCGCTGTCGAAGGCGCCCTTCGGCGCGACCTCCGCGACGCGCTGCTGGGGGATGCCGATCCCGTCGCGGACGTCCTGACCGGACTCCCAGAACTCGGTCAGGCGCTCCTCGTCGAAGCCGGGCGTGCCGTCCTCGTTGAAGAGGTTCTGGCCCTCGGCGCGCAGCTGCAGCTCGAAGTTCTGGATGCGGCCGGTGAAGTCGGACCCACCCCAGAACTCGCCGCCCGCGCCGTCGGTGACCTCGCCCATCCACTCGGCGTAGTCGTCCCAGCTGCCGCCTTCGAACTCTGCGACGCCGGCGTTCTCGAGGAGGACCGGGTTGGTGAAGAGGCCCCACGCGTTGGTGGACGTGGTGATGCCGTAGGTCGTGTCGTTGACGACGCCGATGTCGAGGATGTTCTCGGGCAGCGGGTCGGTCTCGATGATGTTGCCGAGGTACGGGTCGAGATCGAGCAGCAGGTTGTTCTCCGCGTACTGACGCAGGTAGGAGTAGTCGAACTGCATCACGTCGGGGAGGTTGCCGCCGGCCGCCTCGGTCTGCCGCTTCTCCCAGAACTCGGGGAAGGTGAGGAACGTGGAGTTGACCGTGATGTTGGGGAACTCCTCGTTGAACGCGACGATCGCCTCGTTGTAGAGGTCGGCGCGCACATCGTTGCCCCAGAACGCGAGGTTGAGGGTGACCTCCTCGTTCGGGTCGAACGTGGGAGCCGCGTCGGGGGTCTCGTCGCTGCCGCCGGCGCAGCCGGCGAGCACCAGGGCGGCGCCGGCCGCGACCGCGGCTATGGCGAGGGCCCGCTTCTTGCTGAACATCCTTGTCCTCCTTGTGAACGTCTGCGTTCGCTTCTCCGCGTGAGACGTTCGTCGTCTGTGAGTGCGGTGTGGGCGCATCCGGATTCGGAACATGCGGTGCTGGAAAGCGCTTGCCCGCTACGGTACCTCGTCTAAAAACGTTTCGCAAGCCATTCTCCGCACAAATTTAAACGATTCAGTAACGCTCGACGCGGCTTCTGCGCTCGGGGCCGTGCACGGTCCCAGTCGCCGGCCGCCGTCGGCGCTGCGCAGCCGGCTCGGACTGGGTGCGCAATCGTCGAAACGTTTCTGAGATTTGCATGAGACGTTTCACTTCCGGCGGGTCGACGAGTTGACTCCGCTCGCGGTGGCGGTTACGTTACTCGTGGCTTTGCCGGGAAAACGTATTCCCGGCAATGCCTCTCGCCCACAACGATGGAGATGTGATGACGGACCACTCGTCTGCCATGCCGACGTGGGCCCTGCGTGCTCACGCCGTCTTCGACTGGGTGTGGTGGATGGCGTACGTCAACGCGCTGTGGTGGGTGTTCGCTCTCGCCGGGGGCATCCTGTTCGGCGTCGTGCCCTCGAGCACCGCCGCCGCCGATCTCACACGGCGACGCCTCCGGGGCGAGGTGTTCCCGGTGGCACGGTCCTTCGCCACCGCATGGCGCCGCGATCTGCGGAAGGCGAACGTCGCGCTCGGCGTCGGATTCCTCGTGACCGGGATGCTGGCGGTCGGCGCCGCCGGGCAGCTCGCAGCCGGGACCGTCGGCTCGGTGCTCGGCGTCTCGACCGTCGTCGCACTGGCCGCAGCCTTCCTGATCACCGCTGTCTCGGTCCCGCTGTACGTCCACTACGAACTGCCGCTCCGCGCCTACCTCCCCACCGCGAGCCGCTGGGCGATGCGCAACGTCCTCCACGTGGTCCTGCTGCTGCTGGGAGCCGTCGCGATCGCGGCGGTCGGCAGCATCCTGCCCGGGATCGTCCCGTTCCTGACGGTGGGGGCGTGGCTGACGCTCAGCACGGTCATGTGCCTCTCGTTCTTCACCGCCAATGACCGCGCCGTCGCCGACCGCGTCGCCGCGGGGTCCCCCCCTTCCTGATCCTCTCCGTCCACCTCCCCAGAGAAAATCCCCACCCCCGAACGAAGGAGTTCTGCAATGAACCACAGCAAGCCGCTCGTCGGCGTCGGCATCGCCGTCGTCGCCGCCCTCGCCCTCACCGGTTGCTCCGGGAGCGGAACCGGCGCCGATGACGCGAACAGCACGGATGCCGCGAAGCTCGAGAGCCTGTCGATCATGGCGCCGTTCCTCAGCACCAACGCCCCCGAGGAGGACAACGAGATCGAGGCCGCCGTCGAGGATGTCATCGGCGTCGATCTGGACATGACGTGGGTGCCGAATGCCTCCTACGGCGACAAGGTCAACATCACGCTCGCCGGCGACGATCTTCCCCAGGTGATGGTGATCCAGGGCAAGGACCCCGGGTTCGTCCGCAACGCGGAGGCCGGGGCGTTCTGGGACCTCACCGACTATCTCGACGACTACGAGAACCTCAAGACCACCTTCCCCGAGGTGCAGCGGGCGTCGAGCGTGAACGGCAAGGTGTACGGCGTCTTCCGCGCCCGCGACGTCATGCGAGAGGCCGTCATCATCCGCAAGGACTGGCTCGAGAACGTGGGACTCGAGCTGCCGGAGACGACCGAGGACCTCTACGAGATCGCGAAGGCCTTCACCGAGGACGATCCCGACGGCAACGGCGCGGACGACACCTACGGTCTCATCATCCCGAAGTGGCCCGGCACCATCGGCACGAACAGCCCGTGGGACGCGATCGAGACCTGGTACGGCGCGGGCACCCGCTGGACCGAGCGCGACGGAGAGCTCGTGCCGAACTTCACCACCGACGAGTGGTTCGAGGCCGTGCAGTTCGAGCGGCAGCTGGTCGAGGAGGGTGTCGTCAACCCCGACTACGCGACGTTCGACTCGGCGAAGTGGAACGAGCCGTTCCTCACCGGCAAGGGCGGCATCATCATCGACGTCCACTCGCGCGTCGGCCAGCTGATCAGCCTGGTCAAGCAGTCGGATCCCGACAACTTCGAGAACTATGTCGACGTCACCGGCAACCTGAGCGGGCCTGACGGCGACCTGTACGCGCTGCCCACCTCGGGCTACAGCGGCTTCCTCGCGATCCCCAAGGCGCAGGTGCGCACCGAGGCGGAGCTGCGCGGCGTGCTCGAGGTGCTGAACGAGCTCAACTCGGCAGAGGCGGGCCCGATCCTCAACAACGGCATCGAAGATGTCACCTACACCCTGGACGGCGATCTTGCCGTCGCCGTGGACGACGTGCCGCAGGCGCTGAAGGACACCGTCGGCGCGTACGCACAGCTCGGCACCAACGTCAACGGCTTCCAGGGGTATCTGCCCAAGCAGCCGTCGGAGTACGAGCAGGAGATGTACGACAAGCGCAAGGAGATCGAGGCGGCCGACCTCGAGTCGGCCCAGTTCGACCCGGCAGCGCCCTACGTGTCGCCGACATACGTCTCGAAGGGCGCCCAGCTGGACACCATCGTCGCCGATGCGCGCATCCAGTACATCGCGGGTCAGATCGACCTCGACGGGCTCGAGGACGCCGTCGAGCTGTGGCGCTCCAGCGGCGGCGACGACATCATCGCCGAGATCAACGAGCTGGCCGACGCCGACTCCTGATCGCCGGGCCGGGGATGACGGGTGCCTGCGCGCCCGTCATCCCCGGCACTGACCGAGAGGCCCATCCATGGCAATGCTCGACACCGCCGTCACGGCGACCGAGACGCTGACCGTTGAGAAGCAGAGCCGGCGCCGTCGCGGCGTTCGCGTCCACTTCACCCAGTTCAAGTGGCTCTACCTTCTGCTCGTACCCGGCATCGTCTACTTCCTGCTGTTCCGGTACTGGCCGATGTACGGCGCGATCATCGCCTTCAAGGACTACGTCCCCTTCCTCGGCATCGCCGACAGCCCCTGGGTCGGATTCGCGCACTTCGAGGACTTCTTCGCGAGCCCCGACTTCCCGCGTCTGCTCGGGAACACGATCATCCTCGCCCTGCTGTCGCTGCTGATCGCGTTTCCGCTGACGATCATCGTGGCGCTGCTGCTCAACGAGATGCGCCTGACGATCCTCAAGCGCACGACGCAGACGCTCATCTACGTGCCCCACTTCCTGTCGTGGACCGTGGTGGCGTCGCTGACCTACCTGCTGTTCGCACTCGACATCGGCCCGCTGTTCCAGCTGATCAACGGCATCCTCGGCACCGACATCAACTTCCTCGCCGATCCGGCGTGGTTCCGGCCGATCATCGTCCTGCAGGACATCTGGAAGAACACCGGGTGGGGCACCATCATCTTCCTGGCCGCGCTGGCCGGTGTCGACCAGGCGCAGTACGAGGCCGCGATCATCGACGGCGCGGGCCGCTTCCAGCGGGTGTGGCACATCACGATCCCCTCGATCATGCCCACGATCATCGTGATGCTCGTGCTGCAGATGGGGCAGATCCTCAACACCGGGTTCGAGCAGATCTACCTCATGACCAACTCGCTCAACCGATCGGTGGCCGACGTCTTCGACACGTACGTCTACTTCATGGGCATCACGCAGGGCTCCTACAGCTACAGCACCGCTGTGGGCCTGTTCAAGGCGGTCGTCGGCGTCGTGCTCATCTTCGGGGCGAACTGGGTCGCCAAGCGCTTCAACCAGGTAGGGATCTTCTGATGGCTCGCGAGAAGTACCGGTTCAACACTCCCGCCGGCCGCGTGTTCGACGTGTTCAACGTCGTGCTCCTCACGGCGATCGGCATCGTCGCGCTCGTGCCCTTCGTCTACGTCCTCGCCGGGTCGTTCGCGACCGAGGCCGAACTGGCGACGCGCTCGTTCTTCCTGTGGCCGGAGACGTTCTCGCTCGACGCATACGAGGCGATCTTCACGAGCCCCGCCTTCGTGCGGGCACTCATCACGACGATCGTGGTGACGGCCGTGGGCACCGCGGTCCAGCTGGCGCTGACCGCGACGATGGCCTATCCGCTGAGCAAGGCCAACCTGCCGGGCGGCCGTCTGATCCTCTCGCTGATCGTCTTCACGATGGTGTTCGGGGGCGGGATGATCCCGACGTTCCTGGTGGTGAAGGACCTCGGCCTGCTCAACAACTACTGGGCGCTGATCCTCCCGATGGCGATCAACCCGTTCAGCCTCATCATCATCAAGAACTTCTTCCAGCAGCTTCCCGCCGAGCTGGAGGAGTCCGCGAAGATCGACGGCGCGAACGAGCTGCAGACGCTGTGGAACATCGTGCTGCCGCTGTCGAAGCCGGTGCTCGCGACGTTCGCGCTGTTCTACGCGGTCGGGATCTGGAACGACTTCATGTCGCCGCTGCTGTACCTCAACGACAACTCGATGTGGACGCTGCAGATGTTCCTGCGTCAGGTGACCGTCGCCACCGACCTGTCGGTCGTGGAGCAGGATCCGACGCAGCTGCCGCCCGCGCAGGGCATCAAGTTCGCGGTCATCATCGTCGCGACGCTGCCGATCGTGCTGTTCTACCCCTTCCTGCAGAAGCACTTCGCGAAGGGCATGCTGATCGGGTCGGTCAAGGGATGACGCTGCTGTACCGCAATCCGCTGGCGGCGGCATCCGATCTGGACGGATGGGTCGCCGAGGGCCCGGTGGCGGTCCGCGCGACCGAGGACGGCCTGGCGCTGTCGAGCTCGGGCGGCTTCGACGACCACTGGACGCTGTGGTGCCCTGAGGTCTTCCCCGACCGGGTCCGCATCTCGTGGGATTTCGCGCCCCGCGAAGAGCCGGGTCTCGCCATGCTGTTCTTCGGTGCGGCGGCGACCGGCGGGCGCGGCATCTTCGACGATGGCGTCGCGCATCGCACCGGCGTCTACCCGCAGTACCACTCGAGCGACCTGCGGACTCTTCACGTGTCGTACTTCCGCCGCCGATGGGAGGACGAGCGCGCGTTCCACACGTGCAATCTGCGCAAGTCGCCCGGCTTCCACCTCGTGTGCCAGGGTGCCGATCCGCTGCCGCCGGTGGTCGATGCGAAGGACTCGTACTACCGCATCGAGGTCGTCAAGGATGTCGCTCGCGTCTCGTTCTCGATCGACGGCCTGCCCCTGTTCGACTGGATCGATGACGAGTCCACCGGTCCGCGGATACGCGACGGCCGGATCGGATTCCGGCAGATGTCGCCGCTCGTCGCCCGCTACCGCAACCTGGAGGTTCACTCGCTGTGACCACTTCGACCGTCCCGCTCCGCTGGCTCGACGACGCCCCGCCGGCAGAGCTCCCCGGCGGCGCCACCTGGGGAGTCCCTCTTCCGCGCGGCACCGTCGCGTCCGTCTCCGCGCTCGGTCTGCGGCAGATGGGTGGTCCGAGTTTGCCGGCGCAGTTCTGGCCGCTCGCGACCTGGCCGGACGGCTCGGTCAAGTGGGCGGGGTGCGCGGTCGGCGCGCTCGACGCGCCCGGTGCGTATGAGGTGGTGACCGACCTCTCGCCGCAGACGGCGGCCGCCGGCGCAGGGACCGGGTCCGTGGTCGTACGCGAGGACGCGGACGAGATCGTGGTCGCGAACGGCGTGATCGAGCTCGCGTTCGCACGCCCCGAGCACGGCGCGATCGACGCGCTCGCGCGCCGCGTGGTGCGCGACGGGCGGATCGTCGCCCGCGACATCCGACTGGTGAGCCTGCTGCAGGACGACGTGCCCGAAGACGGTGGGGCAGGCCCGCGCCGCCGGTTCCGGTCACGGGTGCACAGGGTCGTCGTGGAGCAGGACGGGCCGGTCCGCGCGGTCGTCCGCGTCGAGGGCGCGCACCGGGACGAGGACGGTTCGCGCGAATGGCTCCCGTTCACCGTCCGCTTCGTGGTGGTCGCCGGGTCGGCTGAGGTGCGTCTCGTGCACACGGTGGTGTGGGACGGGGATGCCGAGCACGACTTCCTCGCCGGGCTCGGTCTGCGCGCCGACGTGCCGCTGCGGGCGCCGCTGCACGACCGCCACGTCCGGATCGCGGGTGCTGACGGCGGGTTCTTCGCCGAGGCGGTCCGCGGGCTCACCGGTCTGCGGCGCGACCCCGGCGCCGAGGTGCGCGGCGCGCAGATCCGCGGCGAGGCGACGCCGCCGACCCCGCGCTGGAACCCGCAGGTGTCGGAGCGCCTCGAGCTCATCCCGGCGTGGGGCGACTTCACGCTGACCCAGCTCAGTGCCGACGGCTTCGCGATCCGCAAGCGCACCGCGCCCGGACACGCGTGGATCGATGCCGGCGCGGGGATGCGTGCCGAAGGCTTCATCGGGATCAGCGATCCGGCCGGCGGGCTCGGGGTCGGCATCCGCTCGTTCTGGCAGTCCCATCCCGGCCAGCTCGACCTGCGCGGCGCGACGGGCGATCAGGCGGAGCTCACCGCCTGGCTGTATGCGCCCGAGGCTCGGCCGATGGATCTGCGGTTCTACCACGACGGACTCGGCCAGGACGACTTCGCGACGCAGCTCGAAGGCCTCGAGATCACCTACGAGGACTACGAGCCCGGCTTCGGTGACGCTCACGGCGTGGCGCGCACGCACGAGCTGACGCTGTTCGCATACGCCGCGACCCCGCCGATCGCGCAGGTGGCCGCTGCCGTCGAGAGAGTGCAGCGACCGCCGCTGCTGCAGCCCACCCCCGACCACCTGCACGCGGTCGGCGTGTTCGGAGACTGGGCGCCGGTCGACCGCTCGACGCCGGCACGCACCGAGATCGAGGACAGCGTCGACTTCCTGCTGGACTTCTATCTCGGGCAGGTCGATCAGCGCCGCTGGTACGGCTTCTGGAACTACGGCGACGTCATGCACGCCTACGACGCGGACCGTCACGTCTGGCGCTACGACGTGGGCGGCTACGCGTGGGACAACAGCGAGCTCTCGCCCGATCTCTGGCTGTGGTACTCGTACCTGCGCAGCGGGCGCGCCGACGTCTTCCGCTTCGCCGAGGCGATGACCCGCCACACGGGGGAGGTGGACGTCTACCACCTGGGCCGGTGGCAGGGGCTCGGCTCTCGGCACAACGTGCAGCACTGGGGGTGCAGCGCCAAACAGCTGCGCATCTCGAGCCCGATCTACCGGCGCATCTTCCACTATCTGACCGCCGACGAGCGCGTGGGCGATCTGCTCACCGAGCTGCGCGACAGCGACGCCCGCTTCCTCGACACCGATCCGACCCGCAAGGTGCGGACGGATGCCGCGACCTACCGCCCCGACCGCGCCGCGCTCGCGGTGGGGCTCGGCACCGACTGGGGCGCGCTGGCGGCGACGTGGCTGGCCGACTGGGAGCGCACCGGCAACGAGCGCTCGCGCGACCGGCTGCTCGGCACGATGGCCGACATCGGCGCACTTCCGCACGGATTCCTCACCGGCGAGGCGCTGTACGACATCGACGCCGGCCGATTCGACAGTGCGCGCGAACGCATCGCCGTGTCGCACCTGAGCGCCGTGTTCGGGCTCGTCGAGGTGTGCAGCGAGCTCATCTCGCTGGTCGACGTCCCCGGCTTCCGCGACGCGTGGCTCGAGTACTGCAGGCTCTACCTCGCTTCACCCGACGAGCAGGAGGCCGCGGTCGGGCAGCGGCTCACCGGCATCCATCTCGAGCAGGCCCACAGCCGGCTCACCGCCTACGCGGCGGCGAGCCGAGGTGACGACGCGCTGGCGGATGCCGCATGGCGGGCGTTCGAGGGGATCGGCGAGTGGCTGGTGCACCGCCGTGACTTCGTGCTGCGGCGCATCGACGGGCCGGCAGTGCTCAACCCCGTCGACGAGGCGCCGACGGTCGGAACCAATGACGTCGCGCAGTACGGCCTCGCGGCGATCCAGAACCTGGCGCTGATCGGCGACCGGCTGCCGCGGTAGCGCGGGGTGCGGTGCCGCGGGGCCGCGGGTGCCGCGGGTGCCGCGGGGGCGCGGTGCCTCGCAGAGGCAGTCCATCGCGGCACCTCGCCGCGGCATTCCTTCGCGGCATCCCTCCGCATTTTCGCAGGCACGCCTTCGCCCTCGGGTCCTCCCGGTCGTCGCATCCAACAGGTCAACCAGGCCTCTACAGGAGAAGCTGCGCGCTGAACGTCCTGTGGAAGGCCGGTTGACCTGTTGGATGCTGGGGGCGCGGTGTGCTGCGACAGTGACCTTTGCAGTCGTGGCGGGACCGCGGCGTGTGCGGGGTGCCGTGTCGCGGCATCCGATCTCCGGTTATGCGCCCTTCGACAGGTCAACCAGGCCTTTACAGGAGAAGCTGCGCGCTGAACGTCCTGGGGAAGGCCGGTTGACCTGTTGGATGCCGGACCGCGACACCGTGCCGCTCGCGCGGCGGCGGTTCGTGGGACTCAGCGAGCCTCGGACTCAGTGGGCCGGGCGCAGGTCGATCACGGCGCTGGCGAAGCTCTTGCGGTGCGTCGGGTGCGCGGCGAGATCCGCCGGCGTCACCACCGCGCCGTCGGCGTCGGCCGAGGCGTAGATCGCCGCGACGAGCTCGATCGACCGGGCGGGGGCGTCGGCAGTCGGAGGGAGCGGGGCGCCCGATCGCAGCGCGTCGAAGACGTCCCGCAGCAGGTACACGTGGTCGCTGCGCTCCTCGGCGCCGGTGATCTCCCACGTCGCGGCCTCGTCGGCGTCGATGTGAGCGGCGGGCGTGATGCGCCAGTTCTCGTGGCCGTGGCCGTACAGGTGGTCGACCGTGATCGTGGCCTTCTCGGTGTCGATGCGGATCGTGCTCACCTCGCGCGGCGAGAGGGTGCTCGAGACGACCTGTGCGACCACGCCGCCCTCGAACACGACGGTAGCCGTCGAAACATCCTCGGTCTGCGTCTCGCGGTCGAGGCGCCACAGGCGGCCTTCGACGCGCGTCCAGTCGCCGAGCAGGAACGCCAGCAGGTCGAGCTGGTGGATGGCGTGGCCGAGGGTCGTGCCGCCGCCCTCGGTCTCCCACTTGCCGCGCCACGGCACGGCGAAGTACGCGGCGTCGCGGTACCAGAGCGTCTGGCACTGGGCGACGAGCGGGCGCCCGAGCGCGCCGGAGTCGAGCAGGCGCTTCACATGCGCGGGCGCCGTGCCGGTGCGCTGCTGGAAGACGACCGCGAGCCGGCGGTCGGCGGCGGCTGCGGCATCCGTCATCTCCTGGAGCTCGTCGAGCGACGGCGCCGGAGGCTTCTCGACGACGACGTGCGCGCCGGCCGCGAAGGCGGCGATGGTCTGGGCGGCGTGCGCGCCCGGGGGAGTGCAGACGTGGACGACGTCGGGGTGCTCGGTCGCGAGGAGGGTCTCGAGGTCGTCGTACACGACGGGGGCGCCGTAGGAGGCGGCGAACGCCTCGGCCGACGCGCGGCTCAGGTCGGTCACGGCGACCAGCTCGGCCTGCGGGTACGCGGCGATCGCCCTCGCGTGCGAGTGGGCGATCGCTCCGGTGCCCACGATGGCGCAGCGCAGATTCTCGGTCACGGTGGCTCCTTCGGGTGGATCGAGAGCGGATGCCGCAGCCGGCGGCATCCGCTCTTCCAGGGTAGGCGGTGGGAGCGGAAAGCGCTATCCCACGCCGGAGACACCTCAGCGCGGGTGGCCCGCCTGCGTGGCGTGGAGGTGGGCGTAGCGGCCACCGGCGGCGAGCAGCGCGTCGTGCCCGCCGACCTCGACCACCTCGCCGTGCTCGAGAACGACGATCCGGTCGGCCTGGCGGATCGTCGACAGGCGGTGGGCGACGACCAGGGTGGTGCGGCCGCGCATCAGGCGGTTGAGTGCGTCTTTGACGAGCTCCTCCGACTCCGGGTCCAGCGCCGAGGTCGCCTCGTCGAGGAGGAGGATGCGCGGGTCGCGCACCAGCGCCCGGGCGATCGCGAGACGCTGCCGCTGGCCGCCGGACAGGCGCGCGCCGCGCTCGCCGACGACGGTGTCCCACCCGTCCGGGAGCCGGTCGACGAACTCGGCCGCGTTGGCGTCGCGCAGCGCCTGATGCAGACGCTCCTCCGACACGTCGTCGAGGCCGTACGCGATGTTGTCGCGGATGGTCCCCTCGAACAGCACCGACTCCTGCGGCACGACCGAGACGGACTGGCGCACGGTCCGCAGGTCGAGGCTCTGCATGTCGGCCCCGTCGAGCAGGATGCGCCCCGACGTCGGGCGCACGAACCCCAGCACGAGGTTGAGCATCGTCGACTTGCCCGATCCCGACGAGCCCACGAAGGCGACGGTCTCGCCAGGCGGGATGTCGAGCGAGACGTCGCGCACGGCATCCCGTTCCGCGCCGTCGTAGCGATGCGAGACGTGCTGCAGCTGCAGATGACCGCCGACCTGCTCGACCGCGCGCTTGCCCTCGTTCTGCTCCAGGTCGGGCTCCTGCAGCACCTCCGAGATCGAGCGCATCGACTCGAGGCCGCGGGCGCCGACCGGGATGAGCATCAGCAGCGCCGTCAGTCCCGACGTCAGCAGCGTGAAGTACGACGACAGCAGCACGACCTCGCCGGGCGTGATCGGGAGGATGCCGGTGAGCGCGAAGATCGCGGCGAGCACGAGGCATCCGAGTCCGAGCAGCTGCATCGCGACCCACGAGATCGACGCGACGTGGCCGTTGAGCATGTCGAGGTCGAGCCCCGCGCGACGGACGCCGTCGGCGCCGGCCTGCACGCGCGAGACGGCGGTGCGCTCGAGGCCGTGCGCGCGGGTCACCGGAATGAGCGAGGCCATCTCGCCGACGCGCGCAGCGAACCCCTCGACCTCGCGGCGGAACACCTCGTTGCGGGCCCGCGAGCGGCGGCTGAGGGTGGCGCGCAGCACGAGGGCGATCGGCACCGCGAGGGCGTACACGGGCAGGAACTGCGGCACGGCGATCGCGGTCATCACGATGGCGCCGATCAGCACCATCGTCGAGGACAGCAGCGGGTGCGTCACCTGCTGCAGCATGAGCTCGACGTTCTCGACGTCGCGCACCACCTTCGTCTGCACGATCGACGAGCTCACCCGCGTGTGGTAGCCGATCGACAGGCTCTGCAGTCGCGCGGCGAGGGCGTTGCGGAGGTCCGCGCCGGTGTCGCGCACGACCGTCATGAAGTTGCGCGTGTAGACGATGTGCATCGGGTAGTTCTGGATGAGCAGCACCGCCGCGATCGCGAACCACACCAGCACGGTCGACACGTCGCCGCCGGTCGCGACCAGGTCGATGATCTTGGCCGTCACCACCGGCAGGAACCAGAGCGGGATCTCCTTGCACGCGAACGCGAGGATGGCGGCGGTCATGCGCGCGGGGCGGCGCGCGAGCAGCGCCAGCACCGATCGGCCGGGTCGAGGATTCTGGGCGATCCCGATGACGCGGATAGCGCCGGTAAACGCTTTCTGAGTCATGATGACATGGTATCGACGGATGCCGCGCCCCGGCGCCTGCGAAAGGCTGAACATGACGTACCACCTGGCCGGAGACTCGACGGTCGCCCCCGCCAAGCCCGACGAGCTGCCCATGACCGGGTGGGGCTCGTACATCGAACCCGTGGTCGAGGCGCCGGTGCGCAACCTCGCCTACGGCGGCGCGACGACAGAGTCGTTCCTCGCCGACGGAACCTGGGCCCGCCTGCTCGGCGGCGTCGCCGCGGGTGACGTCGTCGTGATCCAGTTCGGGCACAACGACCAGAAGCTGCCCGAGCTCGGCGCGCGCGGCGGGTACACGGCACGCCTGCGCGGCATGGTCGACGACGTCCGCGCACGGGGCGCGCGACCGGTGCTGTGCACCTCCGTCGAGCGGCGCTGGTTCGACGGCGACCGCGTGACCGCGACGCACGGCGACTATCCGAACGCCGTGCGCGATCTGGCGCACGAGCTCGACGTGCCGCTGATCGACCTTACGGCGTTCACGACGTGGCTCTACGAGGATCTCGGGCTGGAGGCATCCGTCGCCCTGCTGTCGCATTTCGCGCCCGGTGAGCACCCCTTGTGGCCCGACGGGCTCGCAGACGACACCCACTTCCACGAGCGGGGCGCGCGGCGGATAGCCGCCTTCGTCGGACGGTCACTGCGGGCGATCGAGCGCCGCGACGGCGATCGGCCGGCCAAGGGCTCTCAGCTGGTCAGCTGAGGCGGCAGGAAGTCGATATGCGGTCAGCCGCCGGTCGAGGCGCGGACGACGAGCTCCGGCTGATAGACGACGTTCCCCAGATCCGCACCGGCGGTGCCCGCGATCCGGGCCAGCAGCATCTCGGCGGCCGTGTGCCCCATCTCGCGAGCCGGCTGGCGAACCGAGGTGAGCGGCACGCCGGCGATCGCCGCGAACTCTATGTCGTCGTAGCCGACGACGGCGACGTCGTCGGGCACCCGCGCGCCCTGCGAGATCAGGCCGTGGACGAGCCCGATGGCGAGGTGGTCGTTGGACGTCACGATCCCCTCGGGCCGGTCGGCGGGGGAGCGGGCCGCGAGCTGCTCGCCGAAGGCGCGGCCGAGATCAGAGGTGGTGCGCGAGGTCCAGATGGGCTCGAGGGACGCGCCCTCGTGCGCGGCGACGGCCAGGCGCGCGCCCTGCAGGCGCTCGCGCACCTGCCGCACCTCCTCGCGCGCCCCGACGAAGGCCAGGCGACGGCGACCGGTCGCGAGCAGGTGCTCGGCCGCGAGCCGGCCACCCGCGACGTCGTCGAACGACACCGAGGGCAGCTCGCCGGTGTCGTCGACCGCATCCACCAGCACGACGGGGATGCCGCGGCCGCGCAGTCGCTGCAGCCACGGCTCCAGGGGGCCGAACGGGCTGACCAGGGCGCCCTCGACCTGCACGCGCTCGAAGAGCTCGAGGTGATCGCGCTCCTTGGCGACGTCGTCGCTGGAGTTGCCGACGAGCACGCGGAGTCCCGCGGCGGACGCCGCGTCCTCGGCGCCGGCGACCATTTCGGCGAAGAACGGGTTCGCGATGTTGATGACGGTCATGCCGAGGAGGCCGGACCTGCCCGCGCGCAGCTGCTGCGCCGCCTGCAGCGGAACGTAGCCGAGCTGATCGGCGGCCGAGCGCACCCGGTCGACGAGGCGCTCGCTGACCATGTGCGGGCGGTTGAGCGCGTTCGAGACGGTGCTGATCGACACGCCGGCGCGTTCGGCGACATCACGGATGCCGACTCGCTTCATGTCGCTCGTTCCGTCCTGTTCTCCCGGCATCCGGCCGGGAACGGACGCCTCCGCGCGTCCGGTCCGACCATGGTAGGCGCTTTCCATGGTGCGGACGCCCCGCCGGACGGCTCCCGATCGTTACCTCGGCGTTACGGGAAGGCATTTGACGAATCCGGTCCTCCCGCCTACTCTTCAATCGAAGCGGTTCGAAATCGAAGCGGTTCGACACTGGAACCCGAAAACCCGCCCTCGATGGAGCGGCAGCCACGTACACGAAGGAGTGACATGGAACGGCGTCATGCTCACCCGGCGGCAGTCTCGGCGGATGCCGCGCACCCGGGCACGGTCCGATGACCACGCAGGCTCAAGCGCAGACGGTCTTCCAGGAGGCCGCGGTCCACAACCTCGACAAGAATTCGAGGAAGGGTCGCGCACGGCGGCCGCGCCCCGCGGGCAGCCGCACCTCGTTCACGCTGTTCCTCTGCATCGTCCCGTTCCTGATCCTCGCGTTCCTGTTCTCGTACCTCCCGTTGTACGGCTGGATCTACTCGCTCTACGACTACAAGCCGGCCCTCGGCCTCGAGGGCAGCGAGTTCGTCGGGCTGCAGTGGTTCCAGATGCTCGTGAGCTCGCCGACGCAGATGGCCCAGATCGGCCAGGTGCTGATGAACACCCTGGCGATCAGCTTCCTCGGCATCGCGACATCCGTGCTGCCGCTGTTCTTCGCGATCCTCCTCAACGAGGTGAAGGCGCCGTGGTTCCGCAGCTCGGTGCAGACCCTCACCGCGCTCCCCAACTTCATCTCGTGGGTGCTCGTGTACATGATCGCCTTCTCGCTCTTCTCGAGCTCGGGCCTGGTCAACGACGTGCTCAACGACGCGGGACTCATCACGACGCCGATCAAGTTCCTCGACAGCGACCAGAACGTCTGGATCACCATGACGCTCTGGAGCATCTGGAAGGGACTCGGCTGGGGCGCGATCATCTACCTCGCCTCGATCGCGGGCATCGACCAGTCGCTCTACGAGTCGGCCCGCATCGACGGGGCCGGGCGCTTCCAGCTGATGCGCTACATCACCGTGCCGCAGCTGATGCCGACGTACCTCGTGCTGCTGCTGCTGGCGATCGCCAACATCCTCAACAACGGCATGGAGCAGTACTACGTGTTCCAGAACGCGTTCAACAAGGAGTGGATCCAGGTGCTCGACCTGTACGTCTACAACATCGGCATGACGGGCAACAGCCTGTCGCTGGCCACCGCGATCGGCATGCTGAAGAGCCTCATCTCGGTCGCCCTCCTGCTCACCGTCAACGCGGTCTCCAAGCGTGTCCGCGGCGAATCGATCGTCTGAGGGCCGGGCAATGACCACGACGATGACGAAGACGCTCACCACCGCGAAGCGCGGAGACACCTCCGCCCGCTACCGGGCGACGGTCGGCGATGTGCTGTTCCGCATCGCGAACTATGCGCTGTTCCTGCTGTTCGCGATCATCTGCGCGTACCCCTTCTACTACCTGATCATCAACTCGGTCAGCGCCAACGACGTCTCCGCGCTCGGGGATGTGCGCCTGTGGCCGGTCGGATTCCACCTCTCGAACTACACGCAGGTGTTCCAGCTGCCGGGCCTGCCGATGGCGACCGTGGTCAGCGTCGGCCGCACCGTGATCGGCACCGTGCTGACGGTGCTCGCCTCCGCGTTCCTCGGCTTCATGTTCACGCAGACCCGTATGTGGGGACGCAAGTTCTGGTACCGCTTCCTCATCATCACGATGTACTTCAGCGCGGGCCTGATCCCGGTGTTCATCATCATGAAGACGCTGGGACTGACGAACAACTTCTGGGTCTACGTGCTGCCGTTCGTGGTGCAGCCGTTCAACGTGATCCTCGCCAAGACCTACGTCGAGTCGATGCCGCGCGAGCTGCAGGAGGCCGCCGAGGTCGACGGCGCCAACATCCTGCAGGTCTTCTTCCGCGTCTATCTGCCGAACATGACGCCGATCCTCGCGACGATCGCGATCTTCAGCGCGGTCACGCAGTGGAACAGCTTCCAGGACACCCTGATCTACATCACCGATCAGAGCCTGTACACGCTGCAGTACCTGCTCTACATGTTCATCAACCAGGCGTCGAGTCTGGCGCAGGCCGCGCAGAACGCGGGCGGCAATCTCGGCCAGATAGCCGGGGTGGCGACCCAGCAGACGCCGACCTCGATACGCATGACCGTCTCGGTGCTGGTCGTGCTGCCCATCATCTTCATCTATCCCCTGTTCCAGCGCTTCTTCGTGAAGGGCATCATGCTGGGCGCCGTCAAGGGTTGACGGCGGCCACGCACCACCAAGAAAGGAAAGCAATGAAGCTTCGAAAGAAGGTGTCCCTGGCGCTCGTGGCGCTGCTCGCCGCGGGATCGCTGGCCTCCTGCAGCGCAGGCGGCGGCGACGATCAAGGTGCGATCGACCAGTTCCCCGAGGCGTGGGACGAGGAGATCACGATCGACGTGTTCGACGGTCTCGCGAACTACATGGGCGTCCAGCAGGGCTGGTTCGCCAAGATCGTCAAGGACAAGTTCAACATGAAGTTGAACATCATCGCCCCGAACGTCGCGGGCGGCGGCGACACCCTGTACAACACGCGCGTGGCCGCCGGTGACCTCGGCGACCTCATCATCACCGACAAGGGCGAGAAGCTCGACGAGCTCATCGAGGGCGGTCTGGTGCAGGACGCGTCGAACTACTACCCGGCGATGGACAATGCCGCCGAGTTCGACGCGGCCGTCGAGAAGCTCAACGACGGCAAGGACGGCATCTACGGCTTCCCGTCCGCGGTCTCCTCCCTCAAGCCCACCGAGCCGTCCGAGGGCCTGAACCCGACCTTCGGCCCGTACGTGCGGTGGGACTACTACAAGGAGCTCGGCTACCCCGAGATCGGCACGCTCGAGGACCTGCTCCCGGTGCTCGCCGACATGCAGGCGGCCCACCCCGCCGCCGACAACGGCCAGCCCACCTACGCCTTCTCGCTGTTCAAGGACTGGGACGGCAACATGATGGTGACCGCCAAGCAGCCGGCGTGCTTCTACGGCTACGACGAGATCGGGTTCGTGCTGTCCAAGGCCGATGGCTCGGACTATCAGAGCATCCTCGACCCCGACGGCGAGTACATCCGCAACCTGAAGCTCTATTTCGACGCCAACCAGCTGGGCCTGGTCGACCCGGAGTCGACCACGCAGAACTACGACACGCTGTTCTCGAAGTTCCAGAACGGCCAGGTGCTGTTCTCCTGGTGGCCCTGGCTCGGGCAGTCGGCCTTCAACACCGAAGAGAACATGGCCGCCGGCAAGGGCTTCCAGATGGCGCCCCTGCAGGACCAGAACATCTTCTCGTACGGCGCCGAGGCGTACGGCGGCAAGCAGGTCTTCGCGATCGGCTCGAAGGCCGACGACCCGGAGCGCATCGCCGCATTCGTCGACTGGCTGTACTCCGCCGAGGGCGCGTACGCCAACAGCAGCCAGACCGGAGCCTCGGCCGGCCCGCAGGGCCTCACGTGGGAGGTCAACGACGCCGGTGAGCCGGAGCTCACCGACTTCGGCAATGAGGTGTTCCTGCAGGGCGGCGCGACCGTTCCCGAGGAATGGGGCGGCGGCGAGTACGCCGACGGCGTGTCCGCGCTGAACCTGAGCGCGGTCCTCCCGATCGACACCGACGCCGAGACCGGCCTGCCGTACAGCTACACGTTCTGGCCGACCTACCAGGCCTCGATCGCCAACCCGCTGACCGAGGACTGGTCGGCGAAGATGGGCGACGCGACCTCGACCATGGAGTACCTGCAGGCGAACGACCAGGTGCTCGTGGCCCCGGGCGCGAGCTACGCGGCTCCCGCCGACGACTCCGAGATCGAGACGCTGCGCAATCAGGTCAAGGAGATCATCAAGCAGTACTCGTGGCAGATGGTCTTCGCCGAGAGCGAGGCGCAGTTCGAGTCGCTGCGCGACGAGCTCATCGAGACCGCGAACGGCCTCGGCTACGAGCAGGTGCTCGAGTTCGACATGGACAACGCGAAGTCGCAGAACGACGCGCGCGTCGCCGTGGCGGAGGAGTTCGCCGGCTGACACCCGCATGACGCGAAGGGCCCGGGATGCTGCATCCCGGGCCCTTCGTTCTTGCCCGGGTGACGGCATCCGCGTCGGTCTTCGCCGTCGCCAGACATCCCTCGTGGGGGCCGCTGAACTTCCGGTTCACACAACAGACAACCTTGGGGCAAACGGCGCACCTGTGTGAGCCGGACGTTGATGCGAGTGTGTGAACCGGAAGTTCATCGGGGTGTGTGAACCGGAAGTTCATCGGGGGTGTGTGAGCCGGAAGTTCATCGGGGGTGTGTGAGCCGGAAGTTCATCGGGGGTGTGTGAGCCGGAAGTTCATCGGGGGTGTGTGAGCCGGAAGTTCATCGACGGTGTGTGAACCG
>NZ_JBJDRL010000029.1:0-57385 GCF_044987475.1 Microbacterium sp. ZW CA_36 | reverse complement strand
GGCTCCCGCGTCTCACGCAGTCCGCCCGCCCAGTCCGGCCGGGTGGGCAGAAGCGCCCAGTCGTCGAGCGAGTCGGATGCCGGAGCCCGGCGCGGCCCGCCGACCTCGCGGGGTTCGGCGAGCGGGGCGCGCGGTGCGGGCAGGGCGAGGCACGCGCGCCAGAAGGGCGTGAACACCGAGAACGGGCTTCCGGCGCCGGTGCGCACCGTCCACGGCTCGAACAGCAGCGAACCCGCGAACGACGAGACCTCGACGCCGTCCTCCCGGAGAGCGGACTTGAGGCCGGCATCGATCTCGCGCTCGGGCCCGCCGTATCGCCGGTTCCAGAAGACGGCGCCGGCCGCGGCATCCGTCACCGCCTCGCGCACCACCCGATCGGCCGGGCCGCGTCGCAGCACCAGGGTGCCGCCACGCTCGCGCAGCCGCTCGCCCAGCGAGGCGAGGCTGTGGTGCAGCCACCAGCGCGCCGCCCCGCCGAGCGGGCGGATGCCGGGGCTCTCCTCGTCGAGCACGTACAACCCGATCACGGGCTCGCCGCGATCCAGGGCCGCACGCAGCGCGGGGTTGTCGGCGAGGCGCAGGTCGTCGCGGAACCACACGATGGAGGGGCCGGGCATGGCCCCATCCTGCCGCGCGACCGTCCCGCGGGCGCGGTCTTGACAGGCCGACGATGATCGGCATGCTGAGCACCGGCGGGCGCTCGAGTGTGCGGAGGGTGTTCAGAGACCGTCGGTGTCGTGGCCCTTGGGCACCACGACCAGGAGTGCGGCGGGGGCGACGCGGGTCTTCACCGAGAGGGCCTCGCCGAACTCGTCGCCGTCGAGCTGCACGGGCCGCGGCTCGTGTGTCGCCAGCTCGATCCCCGCGCCGCGGGAGTAGATCACGGCGTTGTCCTTGGTACGCAGCGACAGCACGCGGCGGCCGGTGCGGAAGCGACGGAGGAAGCTGTTGTCCCACGCCACGCGGCGCCAGACGAACAGCCAGCCGAACGGCCCCTTGGGCTGGAAGATGACGATGTCGAGCGCGCCGTCGGCGATGGAGGCCTCGGGGATGAGGTCGAGTCCCGCGGGGAGCCTCCCGCAGTTCGCGAACAGCACGCTCTGCACGCGCGAGGAGTGCAGCCGGTGCCCGGGCAGCTCGTAGACGACGCGGAACGGCTTCGCGTACGGCAGCGCGCGCGCCGCCCCGTCGACGTACGCCACCCAGCCGACGGTCTTCTTCAGCTGCGGGTTGGTGTTGGCGATCATCGCGGCATCCAGGCCGATGCCGCCCATCACCACGAAGGCGTGCTCGGCGGTCGTCCCGTCGGGACGGCTCAGCTCGGTCCAGCCGACGTCCATGGCGAGCCTGTCGCCGTCGAAGACCGCCCGCACCATGGCGTCCGGCTCGGTCAGCGGCAGCCTCAGGTTTCGGGCGAGCAGGTTGCCGGTGCCGCTGGGCACGATCGCGAGGGGCACGCCGCTGCCGCTCATCGCCTCCGACACGGCGCGCACGGTGCCGTCGCCGCCGGCCACGAGGACGGTGTCGACGCCCTCGTCGAGTGCCTGACGGGTCACGTCGTCGCCGAGGTCGTCGACCGTGGTCTCGTAGAACAGGGGCTCGGCCCACCCGGCGTCCGCCGAGAGCCGGGTGACGGTCTCACGCAGGGTGTCGGCGTCGACCTTGATCGGGTTGTAGACGAGGGCGGCCTTGGGTGAGGGGCGCTCACCCGCAGTCTCCAAGGGACGCGTCCGTCCCGCCGGATCGACGCGGCGCGCGTAGCCGGTCTCGCCGTCGGCCGTGTCGGCCTCGACGTCGTCGGGCTCGCGGATCACGTCGTCGGGCTTCGCAGCCTCGGCCGGGTCGGGTGACTCGGCCTCGGGCCGCCCGGCAGGCGGGGCCGCGTCGGCGGTGGGGATCGTCTCCTCGATCTCCACCTCGGCGAGGTCGAGCTCGGCGGTGCTGGGACCGTCGGCGTAGATCGCATCGGCCGGGTGCGGGATGAGGTCGTCCTCGGGTCGTGCGTCGTCAGGTCGTGCGTCGTCAGGTCGTGCGTCGTCGCTCGATCCAGATGCCGCCATGTGGTCCAGAGTAGGACGCGAAACGCCCGTCGGGGGCATCCGAGGTCAAGGGGCGCGCCAGGGAGTCTCGGCCGTGGGTCGACGGCCGAGGCCACACGTGCCTGCGCGGAGGCCGTGACTAAGCTTGCAGGGTGATCGATCCCGTGCTGCTTCGCGACAATCCCGAGCTGGTCAAGCGCTCGCAGGAGGCGCGGGGCGAGTCGCCCGACACCGTTGACGTCGCCGTCGAGGCCGATCGGGCCCGACGTGCCGCGATCACGACGTTCGAAGAGCTCCGCGCCGCGCAGAACGCTCACGGCAAGAGAGTCGCGCAAGCCCCCAAAGAGGAGAAGGCGGCGCTCGTCGCCGAGGCCAAGCAGCTGAGCGAGCAGGTGAAGCAGGCCCAGCACGCGGTCACCGCCGCCGAGGAGGCATCCGCCGAGGCTTTCTCCGCCCTCGAGAACATCGTCATCGAGGGCGTGCCGTCCGGCGGCGAGGACGACTTCGTCACGCTGCGCACCCACGGCGAGGTTCCCGCCTTCGGCTTCGAGCCCCGCGACCACCTCGAGATCGGCGAGCGGCTCGGCGCGATCGACATGGAGCGCGGCACCAAGGTGTCGGGCAGCCGGTTCTACTTCCTCACCGGCATCGGCGCGCGCCTCGAGATCGCGCTGATGAACCTGGGGCTCGACCGCGCGCTGCAAGCGGGCTTCACGCCCATCATCCCGCCGACGCTGGTGCGCCCCGAGGTCATGCGCGGCACCGGGTTCCTCGGCAAGCACGCCGCCGAGGTCTACCACCTCGACGACGAGGACCTCTATCTCGTCGGCACCAGCGAGGTGCCGCTCGCCGGCTACCACATGGACGAGATCCTCGACCTCTCGCGCGGACCCAAGCGCTACGCCGGCTGGTCGACCTGCTACCGCAGCGAAGCCGGGTCGTACGGCAAGGACACCCGCGGCATCATCCGCGTGCACCAGTTCAACAAGCTCGAGATGTTCGTCTACACCACCCCTGAAGAGGCGGAGGCCGAGCACCTGCGCCTCGTCGAGCTGCAGGAGCGCATGCTGCAAGACCTGGGCCTGTCGTACCGCGTGATCGACGTGGCCGCGGGCGACCTCGGTTCGAGCGCCGCCCGCAAGTACGACGTCGAGGCCTGGGTGCCTACGCAGAACGCCTATCGTGAGCTCACCTCGACGTCGAACTGCACGACCTACCAGGCGCGTCGGCTCGACATCCGCTACCGGCCCGAAGGTGGCAAGACGCAGCCGGTCGCGACGCTCAACGGCACGCTCGCGACAACCCGCTGGATCGTTGCGATTCTCGAGACGCATCAGCGCGAGGACGGCTCGGTCACCGTGCCGGAGGTGCTGCGACCGTTCCTCGGCGGACTCGAGGTCATGGAGCCGATCGCGTGACCGACGCGCATCTGCCCGCGACCGGGTCGATCAAGGTCGTCGCGCCGAAGAAGGCCGCGAAGCTCGTCGAGCGGGTCGCGCGCGACACCGAGAATCCCGCCGTCGCGACGGAGCAGCTCCTCATCGCACTCGACATCGACGGCACCGTGCTGCTCGAGGACGAGTCGCTGAGTCCGGGGGTCGTCGACGCCGTCGAGCACGCGCACCGCGCTGGCCACGAGGTGATGGTCGCCACCGGCCGCAGCTGGGAGGGTACCCGCGGCATCCTGCGCGTGCTGGGCATCGCTCCCGAGTTCGTCGTGTGCTCCAACGGCGCCGTCGTCCTCAAGCGCGTCGAGGCCGACGAGCTGCGGTACGACCGCTGGCACATCGAGACCTTCGACCCGAGTGCCGTGCTCGAGCAGCTGCGCGAGCACCTGCCCGACGCGCGCTACCTCGTCGAGCTGCCCGACGGCCGTCGGCTGTACACGGAGTACCTCGAAGACTGGAATCTCACGAACGCGCGTCGAGTGCCGTTCGAAGAGCTCGGCGCGCAGCCCGTGTGCCGCATCGTCGTCGTGTCGCCTGACAAGCGCGAGAAGGACTTCGTCGACCTGGTGGCCCGCATCGGACTCCACCACGTCTCGTACGCCGTCGGCTGGACCGCATGGCTCGACATCGCGCCGAAGGGCGTCGACAAGAGCACCGGCCTCGAGCTGGTGCGCACCGAGCTCGGCATCGACCCGGCGCACGTCCTCGTGATGGGCGACGGCCGCAACGACGTCGGCATGTTCCGCTGGGCGCTCGACAACGGCGGGCGTGCCGTCGCGATGGCGCAGGGCCCGCAGGAAGTGCGGGATGCCGCGGGCGAGACCACGTCCTCGGTCCACGAGGGCGGCGTCGCCGCCGTGCTGCGCCTCCTCTGACCCCGCCACCCGGTCGTTGAGCGAGCGAGGAACGAGCGAGACGAAACGCCCCGAACCCGGCGCCTGACCGTGGTTCGAGGCGTTTCGTCTCGCTTCGCTCGCTCAATGACCGGACCAACTCGGGAAAGCGTGCGTCCTTCAGAGGATTGCCAGGCGCCGTTGGAAGAATGGGCCGACAGTGCTGTCGGCTAGACTCGACGCCTGTTCGACGGATGCCGCCCTCCGGGGTGGCTTCGGTCGGGAGGGTTGTCCGAGCGGCCGATGGACCTGGTCTTGAAAACCAGTGGGCAGCAATGTCCCGTGGGTTCGAATCCCACACCCTCCGCAGAAACGATGTGCCGGGGGCGACCGTGAGACCGCAGCATCCCTGAGAGGAACCGAGTGAGCTCGACGCACAAGCCCACGAGGCGTGGCCGCCGTACGGTGGCCCGTCATGGTGAGCTGTCGTCTCCGGGCCCGTTCGGCTTCGTCGCGAAGCTCATCGGCATCGTCGCCGCCGTGGTGCTGGTCTCGGGCGTCGGGGTCGCGGCATATGCCGTCACCGACATCACCACCAGCTTCACCGCGGATGCCGTCGAGCTCGAGGGCCAGGGATCCGTCCCGCCCGACATCGGAGCGATCGAGGGCGGCGTCGACATCCTGCTCGTCGGCACCGACGAATGCGAAGAGGAGTACGCGTACCTCTTCGGTGACCGTTGCACGGGCGCGGACGCCGGCGGGCAGCTCAACGACGTCAACATGCTCGTGCACATCTCCGACAACCCGCGCCGGGTGACGGTGGTGTCGTTCCCGCGCGACCTGATGATCCCGATCCCGTCCTGCACGCGCGAAGACGGCTCGACCACATCGGCGACCTCCAAGACGCAGATCAACGAGGCGTGGGGTTACGGCGGCCTGTCGTGCACCGCGAAGACGATCAGCGACCTGAGTGGTCAGAACATCCCGTTCGCCGCCAAGGTGAGCTTCGGCAACGTCATCAACATCACCGACGCGATCGGCGGCGTCGACGTCTGCATCGGCAACGGCGGCATCAAGGACAAGTACACCGCCATCAACTGGCCGGCGGGTCCTCGCACGATCCAGGGCGTCGAGGCGCTGCAGTTCCTGCGCACCCGCCACGGCCTCGAGAACGGCAGCGACCTGGCGCGCATCAGCAACCAGCAGCAGTACATGTCGAGCCTCGCCCGCAAGCTCGTCAGCAGCGAGGTGCTCTCCGACCCGGCGACGCTGTACAAGCTGGCCACCACAGCGGTCGACAACATCACGCCGAGCGAGTCGCTGACCAACCCCATGACGCTCATGCAGATCGCGCTCGCGATCAAGGACGTGCCGTTCGAAGACATCGTGTTCGTCCAGTACCCCGTGCTGACGGACCCCGCCGACGCCAACCGCGTGGTGCCCGACTACGACTCGGCCGATCAGCTGTGGGCGGCGCTCGCAGCCAACGAGTCGATCGAGGTCACGCACGACCAGGATCTCACCGGAGGAGTGATCGTGGCCGACCCGCAGCCCACTGAGCCGACCACCGACCCCGCGCCGACCACGGACCCGACCGCCGCGCCTGCGCCGAGCGAGACCCCCGTGGCGCTTCCCGACAACATCCCGGGTCAGAACGCGGCGCAGCAGACCTGCTCGGCCGGCAACGTCAGGGCCAACGGCTGATGGCGGCGTCGAAGCGGCCCTCGCGAGAGGGCCGGGCGCCCCTCGCGCGCCACGGTGCCCTGAAGTCCCGGCATCCGTTCGTCACACTCTTCGCCATGCTGGGCGTCGTGCTCGGCGTCTTCGGCGTGAGCGCTGCCAGCATCGCCGCGTACAACGTGTGGGACGCGACGCAGACGGTGGCCGCCAACGCCGTCGTTCTCGACGAGGGCGGGGTCCTGCCGCCGTCCCTGGGTGCGATCGAGGGCGGCGTCAACATCCTCATGGCCGGCACCGACTCGTGCGAGGGCGACAACGCGAAGCTGTCGTCCGCCTGCCAGCGCGGCGACACCGAGGGTGAGCGCAACGACGTCACCATGCTCGTGCACATCTCGGACGAGCCCCGTCGCGTGACGGTCGTCTCGTTCCCGCGCGACATGCTCGTGCCGATCCCGTCCTGCCCCACGGAGGACGGCAGCGGCAGCTACTCGGCGATGTCGTCGCAGATGATGAACGCGTCGTACCAGTACGGCGGGCTCGCCTGCACCGTGCTCACAGTCGAATCGCTCATCGAGGACGAGATCGACTTCGCAGCGGCGATCCGCTGGACCGGCGTCATCAACATGTCCGATGCCATCGGCGGCGTGGACGTGTGCGTGGCCGACGACATCAGCGACTCGCACACCGGGCTCAGCCTCACCGCAGGCAACCACACGCTCCAGGGCGTCCAGGCGCTGCAGTTCCTGCGCATCCGCCACGGCATCGGCGACGGCTCGGACCTCGGCCGCATCTCGAACCAGCAGCAGTTCATGTCGTCGATGGTGCGCAAGCTGCAGTCCGGCGCCGTGCTGTCGAACCCCGCGACGCTGCTGAACCTCGCGTCGACCGCGATCAACCAGGTGCAGCAGAAGCAGCTGGTCCTGAGCTCCGGTCTCACCAACCCCACGCTCATGGTGCAGATCGCGATGGCCGTCAAGGACGTGCCGTACGAAGACATCGTGTTCGTGCAGTACCCGACGCGGTATTCGTCCGGCGACGGCGCGAGCCGGGTCATGCCGGTGAAGGATGCCGCGAAGGTGCTGTTCGACGCGCTCAAGGCCAATCAACCGCTGACGCTCACCGGCGACGCCAGCCAGGGCTATGGCGTCGAGGTGACCGGTGAGGCCGTGAAGCCAGAGGTGGCGCCGACGCCCGCCGCGACGGCGGGGGAGACCCCGGCCACCGGTGAGACGCCCGCGACGGCGGAGACGCCTGTGCCCGAGCAGCGGGTCGAGCTGCCGTCCGACATCGCGGGGCAGACCGCCGCGCAGACGACGTGCACGCAGAAGGAAGGCCGGTAGCCGGTCCGCGGTCCGCGCCGGCGCGGTCGGCTGATATGCCGTCCCGCGCGGTCGGATGATACGCGTCCCGCGCCGGTGGCGAGACGCCCGACTCAGGCGGGGTGCCCCTCGCTGTCGGTGTGATCGCGCTGGGTGGAGAACTTCGAGACGAAGACGAGCCAGCTGCCGTCCGCCTGCAGTGTCGCGATGCCGCCGTCCTGCCAGATCCCGTTCTCGGGCCACCACTGCGAGCCGGCGGGGTCGCCCTGGTTCTGGTGGACGTTGTGCATGCCCTGCACTGACGCCGGTGCCGCGTTCTCAGGGAACGGCTCGCCCCACACCAGGGTGAGCGCGCCGACGCGCAGCGTCGCCTCCAGCGCCTCCGACGCCTGCAGGTGGTCGCCCGACCGCCAGGGCCGGAGGACGGGGATCCAGAACCACGACCGCTCGGCGGGTACGGCATCCCTCGCCCGGAACAGCCGCTGCAGGAACTGCCGGATGCCGATCACGCGCAGGGCCGGATGACGGATCACGTCGATCGCCCCGGTCGTCGGGGCGGAGACGAGCCGGGTGAACGCCGGTGGCGGAAGCGTCGGCCATCCGAGCTTGGCGCTGGTCGTGCGGACGGTCTTCCACTGCACGCCGGTTGCCGATTTGCTGCTGTCGACATCGACCGCGACCTTGAACTCGCGCGCTCCGCTGCGAACTCTGAGGTTGACGTGCCACCAGCGCCCGAACTCGTCCGGGTCGTCCCGCTCGTGCGACGTGAGGGTTCCGCTGAGGACTCCGTACTGTGTGAACGGCATACCCGGAGGAGCGGTGCGCTCGTGTGGCTGATACGACGAAGGCGTTTCCGGGTCGGGGGCGGCGTCGCGGCGACCGCGCCGGCGGGTGCAAGAAGCGGCGCTCGTCTCGGTTATGATTGCTGGGTGCATCCGCGCTTCACTGCCGGATGCCTGGAGACGTCGCATAGTCAGGCCTAGTGCACCACCCTGCTAAGGTGGAGTCCTCGTAAGGGGACCGAGGGTTCAAATCCCTCCGTCTCCGCACTTGTCCTGAGTCGCGACATCGTTTACGAAGGAGTCGCGACTCAGGACTTTTTTGTGGGTTCGTGGGGTTGACGGTGACGCTTGCTCGGTGAGTCGGGTCATCGTTGACGGCGCGTCTCATGGCTTCCGGGGTTGGTAGTCCCGGGTCGGGTCGATGGTGTGCTCAGCGATGATTTCGCCGGTGTTCGCGTTGCTGGTGACGATGTCGCGGTCGTGGATCAGCATGAGCACGGGTGTGCCGGTGTGGGCTTTGCCGATGCCGGGGTGGCGGAGTTTGCCGGCGTAGCGGATGGTGACTTTCCCGTGCGTGTCGACCTTGTCGGTGCGGGAGCGCCATTCTGTGGTCCGCGGTCCGGTGGGGGTGGCTTTCGGGAGTGCGGTGTAGGCCTCGAGGGGTGTTCGGCGGCCGACGGATCGGTGTGGGCGTTTCGTGTTGTACCAGTTCTGGAATTCGGTCAGCAGTTGCTGGAGGTCGTCGATCGTGGCGGGCAGTGGTCGGGCGTTGAGGAAGCGTTTCAGGGTCTGGTGGAATCTCTCGATGCTCCTATGTTCGTCAAGTGGCGATTTGGGGGAGGTTGGCGTAGATCTCTCGAGCGATGAATCTCTTCAGACAGCGGATGATCTCGCGCTTGCTGAGGCCCTCCGCGGTGCGGCGTTCGACGTAGGCGCGGGTGGCTTCGTGTCGGCGCATCCGGACGATCGCGACGATGTAGAGTGCGCTGTTCGCGGCGCGGTCACCGCTCCGGCTGAGCCGGTGACGGCCTGTGGTTCGCCCGCTCGAGGCGGGTTGTGGTGCAACTCCGCAGAGCTTGGCGAACGCGGCTTCGCTGTGGATCCGGGAAGCGTTGTCGCCGACCGTGACCAAGAACTGGCCAGCCAGCTCGGTGCCGACGCCATGCAACTCCACCAGCTGGGGTGCGACCTCGGTGACCAGGGCCGCGATCTGGACGCTGAGCTGCTTGACCTCTTCGTCTAGCGTCTTCCATCGACGCGCAAGATCACGCAGCGACAGTTTCGTCGCGGCTATGTGCATGCGGTCGGGATCGGCGACCAGCGAGAGCAGGTCCTCGGTCTCGGGACGGAGTCGGAGGCAGCGATTCACGAGAGTGCGCTTGGTGAGCCCGACAAGCTCGTCGCGCAGCTGGGACGGGGCGCCGATCATCACGCCGAACAGCGTGTTCATCGCCTGGCTCCGCGCCTTGACAGCGCTGGAACGGGTGACGCGGAGGGTGCGGATGACCTCAACGACGCCGGACTTGCTCTTAGGGACGGCGGTGGACGTCTCGCCGAGCACGGCGCGGGCGACCTGTTCCGCGTCGAGTCGGTCGGACTTACCGTCCATTCGCCGGGCGAGTCGATTGGGTCGGTTGACCTCGACGACCTTCTCGCCGTTGCGGGTGAGTTCGCGTGCCAGGGCGGCGCCGAACGAGCCAGTGCTCTCGACTCCGATCGAGCTCACCTCGCCGTAGCCGCGCATCCAGGCGCGTAGAGCCGCATACCCGGTCCCGGTGGCGGGGAACTCTCGGTGCCCGAGTAGGCGACCCTGGCTGTCAATCGCCGCCGCGTAGTGGGTGTTCTTGTGCGTGTCGACCCCGCCGATCACCGTGACAGGGTCCGTGAGAGTTGTCATGCTGGTGGTGCTCCTTCCGTGCTGCTGAATGGGACGGTCGGAGCGAGCCGGTCGGGCGGAGCGACAGGACTGTGATGGGGCTTCTAGTCCAAGCTCCTATCAGGTCAGTTCCGTCCGGCCGGCAGGCCCCAGGGTGCAGCACCTGGCCGGGCCGACAAATCGAACGAAGGACACCGTGGTCAATTCTTGACCTGGGTCAGACTCGACCCGGTGCTGCACCACTTCAAGTCTTCACAGATCTTCCCTTGGGTCTGAGGGTGTCCGGGGCGGCCGTTCTTCTGGGTGATGCCGTGCGCGGCGATGAGTTTCTCGAACCCGCCGCGGGCGCCCTTGAAGCGTGCGAGGCGGGTGGTGAACACGAGCCCGTTGTCGGTGAGGGTGGACATCGGTGGCCCGTATCGGCTGATCAGCTCGGTCATCGCGGTGACGACCATGGGCCCGGTGAACGCGGCTGCGGCGCGGATGTCGAGCAGCCGGGAGTGGTCGTCGAGGAAGTCGAGGATCTCGACCCGGGTGCCGGATGCGAGATACCAGTGGGTGATGTCGGCTTGCCAGCACTCGTTGGGAAGGTCGGCTTGGAAGCGGATGTAGGAGCTGCGGGGCGCTTCGCCGGCTCCGGGGTGATCAGTGCTTCGGCGTGCAAGACACGGCGGATCGTGGCCGTCGAGGGCACCCGGAAGCCCGCCTGCTCAAGGTGCCAGGCGATGGTGGCAGGGCCGGCGTCCGCGCCTTGGGCGACCAGCTCCCGGCGCAACTGGACGATCCGCTCGCGGATCACCGGCGGCGTGGCCCCGGGACGGGTCTGCGGAGCCCGCGAACGCGGTGCGACACCGTCGGGTCCTTCGGCGTCGTAACGGCGGACGAGTGTATGGACCCATTGTCGGGTCACGCCGAATCGGGCAGCGGCCTCTGCATGGGAGAGACCTTGTTCACGGACGGCGCGGACGATGACGAGGTTCTTCGGTTTCACGCCCCATCGTGTCCGCGGCCCCCGTCAGCGATGTCGCGACTCACCGGTCAACGATCACGCGCCCCGCGGTGTCAACGATGTCGCGACTCAGCCGTCAACGATCACGAGCGAGATCCGCGCGATCAGCTGTCAACGATGTCCTGAAACCCGACACCTCCGTCTCCGCACTTTCGCCCACATTCAGCGACGTTCGTGCAGGTTGAGCGACTTGGAACTACATTCGTGGCTTGACCTGGGCTACTCCGATTCCGAAATTCTTTGGCAGAATGCGCGCCGGAGGTTTGCGCCCTGGCGCAGAGTGCTCAACTGCGTCTCGTTTGGGTCCCGAACACGGAGGGACGATTTCCCTCGGTGCTGCGGAGTACCGGCCAGCCGTTCACCAATGCCAATCGTGCGGCTCATGTCAGACCATCATCGGGCCTGCGCACGCGCGGGTCCTGCGGGCAGCGTGGCTGGGCGGAACGTCGCGGACCTCGTTCGCCCGCACCCCTGAGCAGCGGCACGCCACTGAGGGACCGACTTTCGAGCGTCGTCTGGCGCGCCCGGTGAAAATCAAGCATGCACAGCGGTGGCGTGAACAGCTGGCGTCGACAGTTCGCACGGCGCGCGCCGCGACCGTGTGGCTGGAAGACTCGGGGCCGTGATGCAACCCGAACGCGCCCCCATCGATGTCGTGTGCTGGGACTGGAACGGAACGCTCCTCGACGACGTTGACGTTGCCCGAGAGGCGATGAATACCGTGCTCCGGGAGCGAACCCTGCCGGTCATACCCGATCAGGATTCCTACCGACAAGCCTTCGGATTTCCGATCAGGGAGTTCTACGCGCGGCTCGGCGTTGACGAGGCAGACTTCCTCGCCGCCGTTGACCAGTACCTCCGGCTGTTCGCCGACACGGTGGGGCAGGCTTCTCTCCAGCCCGACGCACGAGTAACCCTTGCATCGGTCCGTGACCTCGGCTTCGAACAAGTCCTGATCTCCGCAACTCGTGAGCGCACCTTAGAGCAGCAACTGACCCCTCATGTTCTGAACGAGTTCTTCTCGCAAACCCATGGCATCACCGATGCGTATGCGGCCTCCAAAGCGCATGTTGTCGAGTCGTGGTTGACGACTTCGGGCCATGATCCTCGGCGTGTGCTGATGGCCGGCGACACGAACCACGACGAAGAGATCGCCGAGGCGCTCAACGTGCAGTTCATCCGGTTTCGAAACGGACACCAGGAGGCCCCCGACCATGACCGGCACAGAGTCGTCAGCAACTTGCGCGACGTCGCACGCCACGTCCACAGCGCAAATGGCGGCAACTAGCGGGCCTGCATCACGGCGCCAGGCGGGGCCGCGAGACGCAGACTTGAACGAAGTCCGGTAAGGGACCGGCTTGCGGACGCCGCAAACGAGCGATCCGCCACGCACGTCAACGTCCACCATGCGGGGGTCGGACGCACCCCGCAGATCGGATGTCGCCGCCGGTCCCCGTCACGCATACGGAGAGCTCCGCGCAGCGCTTTCGCTGAATGCGCTTCGTCTCGACGCCTCACGGCAGCGACATCCTTGCCATGTACCGCGGCTCGGGCGTCAACGATCGTGCCCGTCGCGGACAGGTGCGGGCTCGGATGAATCGCGCCGGCGAGCTCGTCGGACTGATCCGTCGATCAAGAGGCTAGCCGTCCAGATCAGGGCAACGATGCCCGGCAGCAGAGCCGTCGGGCGGCCGTCGGACCAGCCCACCACCGCGACGGCTGCGAGAACGAGGATCACAACGGCCGAGAGCCCGAGCCATATCCGAGGGTGTCGACCGCGGAAGCTCTGCGGCCCGGGTACCGCGGCCGCGACCTCGGCACGCATCTCGTCCCGGAACTGTTGACGTGCGCTGCGCGCAGTGATCATGGTGCGGTCGGCGTTCGACTCCCCATCGTCGGACAGGACCTCGAGCAGTGATGGGTGAATCCGGAGGATCTCACATAGGTCCTGAAGTGCTGCAGCGTGCGGTCCTCGCCGAAACAGCGCACGCAGACGGTCGCCGCGCTCCTGGTCGAGGCGAAACCGCGTGACCCACGCAGCAGGGTCACCGTCGTCGAGCACGAGATCACTGAGCATCGCGCTCACCGTTGCACCGTCGTGGTCGGCTTGGCCAGGCTTGCTCGGGTCGACCCGCAGCCACGGTGTCCGCCACGTCATGATGACCGCGCTGCGGCGATGTATGAAGGCCGCGGAGGCTTCCTCGCCGCTTCGCCACATGGCGATGCCGTCGGTCATCGCCCAAACGCCGTTTGTGAATGCCGTGTCACGGTCCGCCGGATCGTGGACCGTGAGCGCAAGCCCCATTTCCCTGGCGTCGACGGCGACGAACGACATGTCGAATCGCGCCCCGAGAGTCGCCAGCACAGCCGGCTTCTCATGGGTCGTCCAAGCGATCGCGTCGACGCGCCCCGGTCCACCCGGCGCGGTGTCGCCGAGGCCCGGGTCATCATCGGATTCACCGGCGAGCTGTTCGATGCGCTCACCGTCAAGAGTGCTTCCTCGACCAGCCAGACTGTTGAGGCCGTCGATGAGTCGGTCCCGGTCCAGCAGGGACCATCGCAGTTCCGGGCCATATGTGGCGGCGACCGCGAGGGGCGACCCGTCATCGTCTAACGGAACAAGCGCGAACGTGCCGCCTTCGAGAGGACTGTGACGCACGACCGCAGGCACGCGAAGTTGGCGGAGGAGTTCCGCGAGGCCTTCGACGCAATCGGCCTCGGACGCCGGCAGATCGAGTCGTACCCAGAAAGCGGGCTCCGGCTCGCGCGCTGGCATCACGTCGCTCAGCCTATTCGGAGCTCCCGGCGCGGCCGACCTTGTCTGATCGCAGAAGGCCCTCACGCCGGTCCGCCGTGCTCTACCGACTCGAGCGGGGGAGCCCGTAGCCGAAGCCCGGCAAACATGGGTGCGGTTCGGCCCCACGCGATGCTCGTCGACTATGTCGTCGTGGTATGGAACGACATGTCCAATTCACCATCAGGGAGATGCAGCTGCGCTGCTGGGTGTTGGCCAACACGGTGACTTGCCTGAACGGCGTTGACCGACCTGATGCGCCATGCAGGTCCGCCACTCGAGCGTCGCCCTCTCGAGGATCGGTATCCGGTCGAGTGAGTAACGGGTTCGAGTCACGTTAGTCACCTGAGCGCGCTCGACGACCCGCCTGCGCGCAGGGGAGGCGGTCGCAGATTTCGTAAACGGGTAACCGACTTCTGGTGGGAAAGCGCGTCACCCGTCCTGGTGGCGGACGTCTGGCGCTCCTGAGCGTGCAGTTTCACCGCGCCGAACAGACGTGATGCCGACGGGACTGTCATCCTCGATGCATTCAGCACGGCGGGACAGTAAATGGGGACGGCGCACACCCAGAGCTGAGAGAACTCCGCGCGACCGAGATCCTCATTCGGTCGGTGGCGTGATAACGGTCCTCTCAAAGAGCGTTCGCATGCTCCTACTGGGACTATCGCGCGACCTCCGGTCCTATGAGGCGCTCCGCGGCGGCTTGTGCGAGAGTGCTGGGATGTCGTCACCGCAGGCGCTCAGCGAATCCGATCGCCGGTGGGTCGCGGCGTGGGCGGCCGACTGCGCCGAGCGAGTGCTGGCGCTGTTCGAGTCGGAGGCACCCGATGATGAACGGCCACGCGATGCGATCGCGCGGGCGAGGGCCTTCTCTCGCGGTGATCTGACCGCAGCGGGTGAGATCAAGCGGCGTTTCGTCGCGGGGCGCGCGGCACATTCAGCAAGTTCGCCGGCGGCCGTGGCGGCGGCGCGGGCTGCCGCCCAGGCGGCGGGGGTCGCGCACATGGGAGCGCACGCTCTGGGCGCTGCGGGTTACGCCGCAAGAGCTGCCGGTCTCGCGGCCGGCAATGCTGATGCCGTCACCGCAGAGCTTGATTGGCAAGTCGAGCATATGAGCAGTGATGTTGCCAGAGCGCTTCGCCGGCTCCCCCTCCTCGGCGAAGACTCGGCAGGTCCGCTCGGCTCCGGCCTTCTGGCCTCAGGAGACCTGGGCAGGAACATCGCATCGATCCAAATGAGACTGCACGACGTCGGACGTTGAGCCCCCGTCCAGCGGTCCGCAAACGTGCACTGTCGAGAGCCTGAGCCGTGTGCTTCGCATCCTGGTCGTGGAGCGCTGTTGCGGTCGTTACGGGGTCAGCGAATGGTGGGTGCTGAGGACTGTCGCTGTCCGGATTGTCGGGGAGCATTGAGCGGACACACGAAGGAGTACCCCATGTCCACGTTGCCTTCCCTTCCTCTTCCGCCGGCCCCAGCCGGTTCGAACACCGTGAACTCGTTCATCATGACGGACGACGCGACCGGTCTCATCGCCTTCGTCGGCGCCGTGTTCGATGCCGTCGAGAACACCGACGCCCGCACGGCTGATGCCGACGGGCTCGTCCTCCACTCCGAGCTCCATATCGGTGATTCCCTCCTCACCATCGCCGATCGCAAGCCGGCGTGGCCGTACACGCCCGCGTTCACGCGCGTATATGTCGTCGATGCGGCGGCCACTCTCGAACGGGCGGTCGAGCGCGGTGCACGGATCGTCACGGAGCCCACCGAGTTCTGGGGTGATGTGTTCGCGCGTTTCGCCGACCCGTTCGGTCACCTGTGGTGGGTATACGAGCACACCCCCGCAGCGCAGGAGTGGGCGGCATCCGACATCTCCGACGCGTCTGGCGATACCGGCGTGTGGGATGGCGCCGATACCGCCGATGCCAGCGGGTCATGGGAGGACTTCGCCACACCCGAACTCGACTACATCCACTCCACGCTCATCGACGCCATGAACAGCTTGCGCGACCCCCGGGAGAAGAGCTGAAAGCACCCGCATGAAACCCCATGCGCGCATGGGGTTTCATGCGAGCGGTCGGCTTACTCAAGCGTTGGCGCGTCGTTGGGGTGAGTAGCTCGAGCTGCTTTTCGCGGCGTGCGCCGTGGCTGGGTTCGGCGGGAGGAAGTTGATCCACCTCGCGACCGTGCCATGGGTTGAGGTCTGTCGACTCGATGCCGCGGTCTATGCCGCGGTGGATGCCGCGGGCCGCTTACTCGAGGGCTGGCACGGTCAGTTGAAGGAGTTCAATGCGCGCCGGTATTTGTCGCTGTCCGCGCGTGTGGCGTCGGTGATGAGTATGGCGTGTGGTCCGAGCTTGCGGGTGTACTCGCCTTGGCAGGGGATGGCGACGATCTTGGTGAGCCCGGCGCGCCATGCCGGAATCAGCGCATCGAGGTCGCGTAGCTCCGGGCTGTTCTCCAGGTCGTGAGGACGTGATGCGATGAACGCGGTCATGCTGGTCTGTTCCCAGTCCAGGTGCGACGGATCCTGAAAAGCATCCCGATCGAACTCGTCACCCCAGTCCGGGCCGACGATCTCGCGCAGCAGCGCCTCTCGCTGCGGCGAACCAGCCTGCGTCCCTTGAAGTTGGTCGAAGAGCTGCGGGTCGTGCTCTCGTGCGGCGTGCGCGGCAACTGCCCGCCATATGCGCACCCACGCGTCCTCCCACAGCGCGCGAGTCGCGTCGTCCACAGGGATCGCCGCACGCTCGGGCGTTTCAACCAACCGAGGAGGAAGGTCATCGCCCTCGGGCTGAAGGCCATGCGCTTCCCGCAACCACAGCAGCTCGCGAAGATGGTGTGGGCAGTCCTCCACCGTAATCTGCATGTCGTGTGGCCACGGGTTACCAGGAATCGGCACGGCGGAGAGCATCGCCCCAGTTCATCGGAACTCTCCACCGCCCGCAACGGTTCTGTCACCCGCCGCCCGGCAGCGGTGGCTCATCGCGCTGTCAGGCACGGCTACATCACCGCGCTTGTGCCTGGGTGGGCATCTGTGTCGCGCTCGCGAGTATCGTCCAGATGTGCAGCCTCTCGCCTCCGCCACTATGCGGCGACCTTTTCACTGGGGAATTGTCATGACCGAGTCGTAGGTCCTGCAAAATACCCGTCAACCGTATCTGGCTGCCGAGTCGATGATGGTGCTGACGCGGATGGTCTCCTCGGAAGCGAAGCCTCCGTATCGATGTCAGCACGATCCCTGCGGGAGTGAAGCCCGACGGATGGGTGTACTCAGAGGGACTCCCTCACGCTCGTTGGCCTCCCTACCGTTGAAGCGGTGCACGCCGCCGCTGCGCGAAGTGGACCATCACTACGCGCCAGGTGGTACGGCCTTCCCTGTCGCGCGGAAGCGGTCGTCTGCACTTTTGACTCCCCTCGTACGACGGCGGGGAAGTCCCACATGGAAGGACCACCATGACCACCATCGCCATCATCGGGGCCGGCCCAGGACTCGGCCGGGCCACCGCTCGCCGCTTCGGCCGCGAGGGCTTCGCCGTCGCGCTCCTCTCGCGCACCCAGGAGAACGTCGATCAGCTCGCCGCGGAGCTGGCCGATGCGGGCGTGACCGCCCGCGGGTACGCGGCGAACGTCCGCGAGCCCGACGCGCTGCGCGAGGCCCTCGCCGCGGCGGCATCCGATCTGGGCCCGATCGAGGTGCTCCAGTACAGCCCCATCCCCGCGCGCGAGTTCATGAAGCCCGTGCTCGAGACGGCGGTGGAGGACCTCGTCGGCCCCGTCGAACAGTCGGTGTACGGCCCGGTCACCGCGGTCCAGCAGGTCCTGCCGGGCATGCGGGAGCTCGGACGCGGCACGATCCTGCTCATCAACGGCGGCAGCGCCGTCCGTCCGAACGGCGCAGTGGCCGGCACCTCCGTCGCGTTCGCCGGAGAGTCCGCCTACGGGCAGATGCTGCACGACGCCCTCGCCCCCGAGAGCATCCACGTCGCGCAGCTGATCATCCCCCGAGGCATCGGCGGCGGCGACCTCGACCACGAGCCTGACGCCCTCGCCGAACGGATCTGGTCCTTGCACCGCGACCGCGGTGCCTTCCGCACCTTCGTCGGAGAAGAGCCGGCGTGACACGCGTACCGGGGCGAGTCCTCGCTACGGGGGCAGCAGTCGCTCTTGCGCTGCTCCTCCCCGCGTGCAGCAGCACATCCGGGGAACAGCCCGCGACGAGCGCATCTCCCTTGGGCTCCGTGTCACCGAGCGCGCCCCCCGCCGTTCCCGCCAGTCCCACCGAGGAGCCATCCGTGGACACCGTCATCGGCACGACAATCCGCTTCACCGCGCCCGAAGGGACGATCGACGTCACGCTCGACGAAGACAACCCCGCAGTGCGCGACCTGCTCGCGATGCTGCCGATGACCCTCGAGTTCGAGGACTTCAACGGCGTTGAGAAGATCGCCTACCCTCCGCGTGACATCCAGACGGCCGGCTCGCCGCCCTCGAGCGCCGGTGCAGGAGACCTCGCCATCTACGTCCCCTGGGGCGACATCGCCTTCTTCTACGCGGGCGAACGCGGCGCGCCCTCTGCTGACATCGTCCACCTCGGCGTCTTCGACGCCACCCTGGACGAGCTCCAGGGCCTCGAAAGCGGCGATGTCACGGTCGCCGTCGTCGACTGACCAACGAAGTGTCAGGTCGATGTTCTGGCCATCCGCAAACATCGAGCTCGCGCAGCATCTCTCGGCGGACGCGATCCCGCGGCACGACGCGACATTGCGCGGGACCGAGATTGTTGCTGCCAGGCTCCGGCGACGGTCGACTTACCCGACCCCCAGGTTCCCCGTTGGACCACCAACACACCGACCTGCGCCGCCACAGACTGCCAGACCCGACGGCGAAGGCCGATTCATCACCGCCCACTCGGAGGGATCGTGCTGGGCGCTCACAAGCGATCTAGGACGAAATCCACCACTCGGGTCGTGAGCTGCACCCGCTGGTCGGAGAGGGCATGGTCGCTGGCGAGTACTGCGTGTCGGAGGCGGCTCCCCGCGTTGCTGAATTCGGCGACCAGCGGCTCGTGGTGGAGCGCCGCAGGCGTGACTGCGTCACGGCTCGTCCCGATCAACAGCACGGCGCGTCCTTCGAAGTCAGTCGCGAGGTCGCGGAGTGACCATGATTGGCCTGCGTCGAGCATTTCGCGCACCAGTGCCTCACCGTCCGTTTCAGTGAGTACCGGCGTCTCCGATGCGAATGCCTCGGTGTAGACCTCGAGCAACGTCGGGTCGGCCTCGATCGTCGCGGAGACCGCGCCGAAGTCGAAGCCGGAGATCGAGGCGGCTAGGCGCACGGCCGGTCGCGGGGCCGCTGCTTGGAGGGCGAGGAATCCGCCGAGACTGTGCCCGACGACGGCGACCCGCCGGGCATCGAGCTCCGCCATCTGAGGATGCGCGCCGCTGAGCAGATCGTCGAGAACAGCTTCGGTGTCCGCGAGTGCATTGGCCCACGACCAGCGGCCCGGCATTCCCCAGCAGCCGCGGTAGTGGAACACGAGGGATGCGACGCCCGCTCGGCGCAGCGCCTGGGCGATGTCGAAGTTGCGCTCCCAGCCCGGAAATCCGTGGAGGAGGAGAACGACCGGGTGTCGGCCCTCGCCCGCGGGGAGGTGCAGGACTCCGTGCAGTGAGTGCCCAGCGCTCTCCAGCACCACATGCCTGGTCGAAGCGGGAGGACCTTGGACGAGAGGCGGGTCCGCCACCAGATAGTTGGTCATCGATCCTCCGTACGATAGTACCGATCGGTATTATCTAATCATGCGACCGCCTGCTCAGGAACCTCCGGCACGCATGTCAGCGGGTGGAGGAACGTGCGCGGTCGAGCAGGACTTCCGCAGCGGCGCGGGCGTCCGCTCCAGCGCTCGAGGCGTCGCCATCGATGACCGTCACGGTGGTCGCGCCCTCGATGAGGAGCAGCAGCTGGCGAGCGAGGCGGTCGGCGCTCGCCTCGTCGTGCACACCCGCGTCGGAGATGCGGTCGCGCAGCAGCTCCCGGTAGCTCTCGAGATGCGCACGTGCCGTGCTGCGCAGCCCGAGTTCCTCATCCCCGCGCACATCCGTCACTGCGTTGACCACGGCACACCCCCGATAGCTCGGCCGGGCGAACCAGTCGATGAGCAGGTCGAAGATCGACAGCACCCGGTCAGCACCGACCGGAGCATCGACCGTCTCGCGCCGCAGCCATTCGTGGATGCGCGCGGAGCGCCGGTCGACCACGCGGGCAGCCAACTCACTCTTGGAGGGGAAGTAGCGGTACAGGCTGAGTTTCGAAGCGCCCGCCGCGGCCGCGATCTCGTTGACACCCACGGCGTGGATGGCCCGTTCGGCGAACAGCCGGTCTGCTGTGTCGAGCAGCCGAAGCCGAGTCTGCTCGGGATCGATGCGCGCCCCCTTGGGTACCGGCATGGTGACAACCTCTTCCGGGATCTGAAGTGAATACCGATCGGTTTTATCATACGAGCGCGCCCCCCGTCCGGCGACTGTGGCTCTCGGTGTTCCTGGCCTATCTGGCGTTCGGCGGCACGTTGCAGCTCCTCCCGATGTCCCTCGAGTCGCGATTCCAGTCGAACGCGGCGTCCATCGGACTCGCTGTGGGCATCGCCTTCGCGGCGACAGCCGCGTGCCGTCCGTTCGCGGGATGGGCGGGCGACGCCGGTGCCGGGAGGCAGGTCGTCGTTCTGGGCGGGGTTCTTACACTCGCGGGAGTGCTCGGCCAGGCCCTCGCGGTCGACGAGTGGCACGTGCTCCTGGCGCGGGTGGCGATGGGGAGCGGCGAGGCCGCGGTGTTCTCCGCTGCCCTTCCGTGGGTGTTGCGTGGAGTGCCGGTCAACCGGCGAAGCAGTACCTCCGGCCTCTTCGGCATGTCTATGTGGTCGGGCCTCTCCCTTTGCCCGCTCCTCGCTGGCGGAGTCGCTCTCGGCGGCGAGACCATGGCCTGGCTCACGCTGGCCGCCCTGGGGCTCGCGAGTGCGCTCGTGGCGGTCGCCACTCCGACTTCGGGGCCGGTTGTGCTGCCGCCGTTCCAGCCGCGATCGCTCTGGCCACGTGGTGTCGGGTCGCCGGCTGTGATCTTCGGGCTCGTGGCCTACGGCTACGGCACGATCACCGCTGTGCTCGTGCTCCACCTCGCCCACGGCGCCGGCGGGGCCGCGTTCGGTTTGCCGGTGTTCGCAAGCGCCTTCCTTCTCGTGCGCGTCACGGCGAGTCGCGCCGTGGACCGCTTCGGCGGCCCGATCGTCGCCGTCGCGACCCTGACAGCCGAGTCCGCGGGGTTCGTGCTGATACTCACGACGGATGCCGCGGCCGCCGTCTTGGTCGGTGTGGCGCTGGTCGGCGCCGGGTGCAGCCTCGCGTTCCCAGCTGTGGTGGGGATGACCCTGTCCAACTCCACCGGGGGCACTTCTGGCGCCGTGGTCGCAGGGGTGACGTCGTTCTGGGATCTCGGGGCGCTCGCCGCGGGAGTGTGCGGAGGCATCCTGGCGACAGGCATCGACACCAGGGCCGCATTCGCCGCGGCACTCACGGCGACGATCATCGCCGTGGTCATCGCTCTCTCGATCGCACTGCAGGGACGCCGGGCAGCGACGCATAGCGACGCGAGAAGATCGTCAACAGATCGCACGCTGGGACCCCGCCGTAGAAGCCGATCCCGGGGGGCGTGACGTCGGCTTTGGCAACGTCTTTCAATCAGTCCCAGGCCAGGTTGATGAGCCGCTGGAAGGTGCCGTAGCCCGCGCGCGCGAACGCGTTCGCCATGGGCAGGTTGCCGACGTCGGTCGAGGCGCGGATGTGCGGCGCGCCCGCCTCGGCCAGGACGCGTGTGCCCTCGGCGAGGATGCCGTCGATGTAGCCGTTGCCGCGATGCTCGGGCAGCACGCCGACGTACGCGACGATGTGGTGGTAGGAGTTGCGCGCCGGGAAGACGAAGCCGACGGCCTCGCCCGCGCCATCGACGGCCACCCGCCACCACTCCCGAGGCGTCGTATACCGTGCGAATTCTTCGTCGAACTGGACGCGCGCGACCTCCTGCGGCGATGCGTGCCCGAGCTCGCCGCGGCTGTGCGCGTCGAGCGTCCCGGTGAGCGCGCGTGTCGTCAGGTCGAGCACCTCGTCGTCGTCCTCGAAGGCGCGGAAGTCCAGGCGGGGATCCGGTGTGGGGATCCCTGCCTCCGGCTCCCACTGGAGGCGCAGGCGCTCAACGACGAATCGGGCGCCCGCTGCCTCGAGCAAGGTCATGATCGTCTCGGTCGCGCGTCGCTCGGACCGGCGCTCGCGCCAGTCGGCCGGAAGGTAGCGGGCGAACTCCGGCGGGGTCGCCTGGCCCGCGATCACCTCGCCGTGCGCGGCGTCGAGCAGGGCGGCGCCGACCTCCCGCTGCTCGTCGTCGGAGAGGGCGTCGTCGAGGTCGAAGATGTCGAACTGCGTGGCATCCGTCGCTCCTGCCGGGCTCCAGAGTGCGAGTCGACCGAGCAGACGGTCCTCGTGAATTGCGAGCCAGGTCCACTCGACGTGCCGGCGCCCCTGCTCGAGGTCGTCGGCGATCTCGTCGTTCAACGCATACGGGAGGCGGTTGAACAGCTCGATCTCATGCGCGCCGCCGAGCTGGCGGACGTCGAAGGCGATGCTCATGCACCGGCCGCCGATGCCGTGACCGGCGCCGCGGCATCCGTTCGGATCCTGGAGTACCACTCGACGACGTTGCCGCCCTCGAACGAGCGCACCTCGTCGAGCGCGAACACGGTCGGGTTGAACTCGGGGCCGAAGGCGGTCCGGCCGGCTCCGGCAATCACCGGGTAGCGCTTGATGACGAGCCGGTCGATCTCGTCGAGAAGCTGTCCCGCGAGGACGCCGCCGCCGGCGAGATAGATGTCGAGCGGCGAGTCCTCCCGCTTCAAGGTGCGCACGGCCGCGACGGGGTCACTCGCGACCATCGTGACCGCCGGATCGAGCTGTTCAAGGCCGCGCGAGACGACGAACTGGCGCAGGTGCGAGTACGGCGAGGTGATGCCGAGCTGGAGACCGGGCTCGTAGGTACGGCGACCCATCACGATGGTGTCGAAGCGCGTGAGCGGGGCGTCCGAGAAACCCAACTGTGCTCGTGCGTGGGTGGGCAGGGCGTCCCCGTAGTCGCCGACCATCCAGGCCATGTACTCGTCGGAGCCGGGAAAGAAGTCGACTTCGTCGTCAGGGCCGCAGATGAAGCCGTCGATGGACAGTGAGATGTAGTACGTGAGGTTTCGCATGGGTCCTTCGTGTCGAGGTACGGTATCCACTATAACCAGAGTGGTTATGACGCAAGAGTGGGGGCCTGCCATGGCGAGGAACCGGGAGCGACGGCATCACCTGCTGGATGCCGCGGTCGAGGTGATCGCGGCCGAGGGCGGCCGCGGACTCACGTTCGGTGCCGTCGACCGCGCGGCGACGGTGCCGCCAGGCACCGCGTCGAACTACTTCGCATCGCGCGACCAGCTGCTGGCCGAGCTCGCCGAGCACGTCTTCGTCCGGCTCGCTCCCAACCCCGACGAGGCGGCCGAGCGCATGTCCGCGGAACCGACGCGCGAGAGCGAGCGTGGGCTCATGATGTGGCTCGTCGAACGGGCGCTCGCCGATCGCCCCGCGCACCTCGCGCTCTTCGAACTGCGGCTCGAGGCGACCAGGAATCCGCACGTCGCGCCGACCGTGACCCGGCAGTTCGCCGGCAATCTCGCGATCGCGACGTCGGACCACGTCGATCACGGCTTCCCGGGGGACCGGTCGACCGCTCTCGTGCTCTACCTTGCGATGAGCGGACTGCTGCTCGACCACCTCACGATGCCGGAACTGCTGGGTGCCGATGCCGTCGCGGCGATCGTCGACTCGATCATCACTGCTGTGGTGCCCGAGCAGCGAATCGACTGAGCCACATCCGCGCCGGGGCCCGCGGTGACAGGGGATACCCTTCACGCGCCATGCGTGCTCACTCCGTCCCCGCGAGAAACACCCGGACTCCGGCTTGGCGCCCGGACTCCACCTCGGCGTCGACAGTGGCATCGGATCGGCCTTTCATCATGATCCTTCGCCTCACCTCGAGCTGGATCCGCGCTTGCACCTCACCGGCCCGGGCCGGGGTAGGCGGCCCGAATGCGGCGACGTTCGTACGTCAGCGTCGCGGTGAGAAGGAGAAACCCGGCCGTGACCCCTGCGAGCTGCGCGAGAACAGGCTCCAGTTCCCCTCCGAAGATCAGGAGGAGGGCGACGAGCGCTCCACCGAGGACAGAGTTCACGGCTCCGATCATGCTCGCCATCGTGAAGAGGAACGAGGAACGGGAGTAGCGCACACCCAGCTCGCCGGTGCGCGGGCTGTCCAGCGAGATCAGGTCCGGTCCCAAGGGGTGCAGGCTGACGAAGTGCTCACGGATCCGCTCCATACGCTGGCGCACCGTGATGTTCTCGACGCTGGTGTCGACCAGCCGCACAACGGTGAACCAACCGAGCATGAAGATCGTCGGCAAGACGGTGAAGGCGAGGCTGGCCAGCAATGCCGGCGAACCCCCGGCGAACCCGATCGCCACGAGCCCGCCGGACAGTGTCGACAGGTAGATCGTGCTGCGCGTGCCGGCTTCGCTGATCGTCGAGCTCGCGACCGATTGCAGCACGAACAGCTCTGTGCCCACAGCGCTGTTGAGCGCGGCGGCGTTCGCGTCGGCATCCGCCATCACTCGCTCCTCACGATCGCGGCTGTTCGAAGCGGGTGGATCATGCCGCGGCGAAGGCCTTGCGGAGGACATGGATGGCCTGTTCGATCGCGGCGGTGCTGGCAGCGGAGCTGCGAAGCGGGTTGAGCATCATGAAGTCGTGAATCGTGCCGTCGTAGCGGGCGAGGGTGGTGCGCACACCGGCCGCAATGAGCTTTCGCCCGTACGCTTCCCCCTCGTCGCGGAGCACGTCGTTCTCGTCGACGATGAGGAGCGTCTCGGGGAGACCCTTCAGCTCGTCTATCGGAGCCTGCAGTGGGGATGCGGTGACGTCCTTGCGGGCGTCGATGTCCGGCAGGTAGCTGTCCCAGAACCAGGCCATCGCATCCGCGCGAAGGTGAAATCCTTCGGCGAACTCGCGGTAGCTGTTTGTTTTCTGGCCGGCGTCGGTGACCGGGTAGTACAGCGACTGGTGGATGAATGCGACATCACCGCGCTTCTTTGCGAGGATCGCGACTACCGCCGCCATGTTCCCGCCGACGGAGTCACCGGCGATGGCAAGACGCGAGGCGTCGAGGCCCTTGGTGGCGCCTTCGTTCATGATCCAGCGTGCCGTCGCGTAAGCCTGTTCGACGGCGACCGGGTGATGCGCTTCAGGAGACCGGTCGTACTCGACGAACACGATCGCCGCGCCGGCGCCCGTCGCTAGATCGCGCACGAGGCGGTCGTGAGTGCCGGCATTGCCCAGCACCCAGCCGCCACCGTGCACGTAGAGGACCACCGGGAGGTCCGTGGTGGTGCCTGCCGGCTTCACGATGCGCACTCGCACGTCGCCGACCTCGGCCGGGACGGTGATCCATTCGTCGGTGACGTCCGGTTTCGCGATGGGGGCCGCCTGGACCTCGTCCAGCAGCTTCCGGGCACCGTCGACACCGAGGTCGGCGAGGAACGGGGGCTTGGAGGTGGCGTCGGCGAATGCGCGGGCTTCCGGCTCCAGAACATGGTCAGTCATGACAGATCCTTTCGGTCTTGAGGTGTGAGCCGGTCCCGACCGTCACCGGTCGGCAGCCCATGCAAGACAAGACCGGGTGGCGTCCGCGAATGTGACCTGGCATGGTCGATCGAAGCGCGATAAGGGGCCCCTAGCCTCGTCCCTCTGCGAGCGGAACGGATCGCTAGTGCTCTCGCACCTCGTCCAGGAGCTCGCGTGAGAGCACATTGCCGGCATCCACGGTGAGGCGCTTGATGGGCAGCCCGCCGATTCAGGCGCGCAGTCGGATCGGTGAGCAGGCCGATCGTGTTGCCCACATCGACTGCTCGCCGAGGTGATGTGACGTGGGTTACCCGAGGGCACTCGCGCCGAGCTGCCGGGAGATCGCGGCGCGGATCTCGGGGACCGCATCGACGAGGCGCTCGAGCGGGCATCGGAAGCTCACGGCGCTGACGCTCACCGCTCCCGACGCCGTCGTCGCGCCGTCGAGGTAGATGGGGATGGCGACGCAGTTGATGCCGATCTCGTTCTCCTGGTCGTCTATTCCGAACCCGCGCTGCCGCGTCGCCTCGAGCTCTCGGTAGAGGGCCCCGGGAGTGGTCAGACTGTTCGGCGTCTTCTGCTCGAGGGGGAACGGGCCGAACCATTCCGTGACCTGCGCGAGATCGAGGAGGCGGTCGCTCAGCAGGGCCTTGCCGACGCCGGTCCGGTAGGCGGGGTTCCGGCCGCCGATCACCGACGTCAGGCGAACGGCTCCCTGTGGCGGATCCATCTTCGCGCGGTACACGATGTCCTTGCCCGAGAGGACCGCGTAGTGCGCCGTCTCACCGAATTGCGCGGCGAGCTGCTCGAGCAGCGGCTGGATCCGCGCGGTCTCCGGGCGCCCGTCGAGGTTGCGGAACGCCAGCCGCAGATACTCGTCACCAAGGATGTAGACCCCGCGTCCGGTCATCTCCGCCAGGCCGGCGCGGCGAAGCGTTGCCAGTGCGCGGTGCACGGTGGGTTTGGAGCTGCGCAGCGCGCCGGCGAGTTCATCCAGGGTGACTCCGCGCGGATGCTCGGCGAGTTCCGTGAGCACGGCGATCACACGATCTGCGCCGACCAGCCTCTCCTCGGGGGCGCCGCTTTCGCTGGAGGCAGTCGGTTCGCTCATGATCGAATCCATTCTGGATCAGCGCTGCAGGCGCGGATCGACGTGCACCTTCGGCCCCGGGCCCGCATCACTGCCGCGGTAGCCCTCCAGGCGTGCGGCCACGTCTTCGAGAGCGACGACCTCGCTCACGATCGCATCCGGGGTGACCGACCCGTCGGCGAAGTGCTCGATCGCGCCGGCGAGACCGGGCGAGGCCGACAGGATGCCGATGGCCGTGATGTCTTTGAGCGCGATGTCGCGGGTGTCGATCAGACTCGGCGTCGAGGACAGGCCGATGTAGACGACGCGCCCGGCCGGCTTCGCAAGCCTGACGGACAGGGCCGGCATCGCCTTGTTGCTCGTCGCCTCGATGACGGAGTCGAACCGGTCCGGTGCCGACGCGGCCAGGTCGTCGAGTTGCCACGTGTGCGGCACCCCGAGCGTGCGGGCGAGGTCCAGCGAACCCTGTCGGACGCCGCCCACGTGCACGTCGGCGCCGGCGGCGAGCGCGAACTGCGCTGCGAGCAGGCCGATCGTGCCGGATCCGAGCACGAGGACGCGGTCGCCGGGTGTGATGTCGGCGGCGCGTACGGCTCGCAATGAATTGCCGCCAGGCTCGACCAGTGCTGCCGCGGTGACGCTCACGTGCTCGGGGATCTCGTATGCGAAGTGCGTGGGCACGAGAGCCTTCTCGGCAAGAGCGCCGGGCCACCCGTCTCGGATGCCGACTTCGAAGCGGTTCGGGCAGACGTGGTGCCGGCCGCGCCGGCAGTACTCGCAGTCCCCGCAGCCGAGCATCGTGTCGCCCGTGACACGCTTCCCGATCCATCTCTCGTCGGCGGGGTCGCCGACCGCCGTCACGCGGCCGGTCCATTCGTGCCCGAGGCGGAGCGGGAAGGTGGTGTGGCCCTGGTCGATGTACGCCATCTCGCCGGTGTACAGCTCCACGTCGGTGCCGCAGATCCCCACGCGTTCCACGTCGACGAGTAGTTCGCCGGGCGCGGGGATCGGGTCGGGTTCCTCTTGAACGGATGCCCGACGCGGCGCGGTGACGACCAGGGCTCGCATCAGGAGACTGCCGCCGGGTGGGCGATGACGCGCTGCGTCTGCGTGCCGAGACGGGTGATTCCGAGCCTCACCGTTTCACCGCCGTGCAGGAAGACCTGCGGCGAGAGACCCATCCCCACCCCCGGCGGCGTGCCCGTGTTGATCAGGTCGCCGGGTTCCAGGGCGAGGAACTGGCTGAGGTAGTGGACGATGAAGGCCGGGCTGAAGATCATCGTGGATGTCGACCCGCGCTGGCGGCGCGTGTCGTCGACGTCGAGCCACATCTCCAGGTCGAGTACGTCGCCGATCTCGTCGGGAGTGACGAGATAGGGTCCGGCGGGGTTGAACGTGGGCGCCGACTTGCCCTTCGACCACTGTCCGCCTCGTTCGAGCTGCCACGCGCGTTCGCTCACGTCGTTGACCAGAACGTAGCCGGCGATGGATGCTGCGGCTTCGGCTTCATCCGCGAGGTATGACGAGTGCCGGCCGATCACGATGCCGAGCTCGACCTCCCAGTCCGTCTTCTGCGAGCCGCGGGGGATGAGCACGTCGTCGTTCGGGCCGATGAGCGTGTTGGGGGCCTTCGTGAACAGGATCGGCTCGGTCGGCACCGCCTGCCCTGTCTCCGCCGCATGGTCGCTGTAGTTCAGGCCGATGCAGAGGATCTGGTGCGGGCGCGCGAACGGCGCACCGAAACGCCGGTCGCCTACAGGTTCGGCGCGACCTGCGGAGACCCTGTCCGCGACGATGTCCGCGAGGGTGGCGAGGGCCCCCGAGCCGAAGAACTTCTCGTTGAAGTCGTCGACGACATCGGAGAGGTCGACGAAGGTGTCGTCGTCGACGAGCGCTCCGGGGGTTTCGGAGCCGGCAGGTCCGAGTCGGACGAGTCTCATGCGTGGGCTTCCTTCTCTGTGTGCCGGTAGGGACGGTCGTGCTGCCGTGCCAGCGCGGCGTCGGCTTCTCGACCCGGACGGCCCTGTGCCATAATTCAGAATGCTAGCGGGTCATTCAATCTGATGGAAAATGAGGCTGAGGGTGAATCATCTTCGGAGCGCCGACTGGTACGAGGGAAGCGACCGGAACGCCTACATCCATCGAGCCTGGATGCGGCGCGGACTTCCCGAAGACGCGCTCGACGGCACGAGGCCGCAGATCGCGATCGCCAACACCGCGTCGGACCTGACGCCGTGCAACATGCACCTCGATGAGGTCGCGGAGAGCGTCAAACAGGGAGTCTGGGCGGCCGGCGGCGTCCCGCTGAATCTTCCGGTGGTCTCGCTCGGCGAGACGCAGGTCAAGCCCACCGCCATGCTCTGGCGCAACATGGCCGCCATGGCGATGGAGGAGATGTTCCGCGCCAATCCGATCGACGGTCTTGTCCTCCTCGGGGGATGCGACAAGACCATTCCGGCGCTGCTGATGGCGGCCGCTTCCGTCGACATCCCTGCGATCGTCGTCCCCGGTGGGCCGATGCTCACCGGGCACTTCCGCGGCGAGGCGCTCGGCTGCGGCACCGACGTCTGGCGCTTGAGTGAAGAGGCCCGTGCGGGCGCGATCTCGAAAGCCCAGTTCCTCCAGTCCGAACAGTCGATGATCCGTGGCAAGGGTCATTGCAACACGATGGGCACGGCGTCGACGATGGCCGTCGTCGCCGAAGCGCTCGGCATGACGATCCCCGGGTTCGCCGGCACACCGGCCGCAGACGCCCGCCTGCTGTCGCTCTCCCACGCCACGGGCCGACTCATCGTGGATCTGGTCGAGGCGGACCTCAAGCCCAGCGACATCATGACGAAGGATGCCTTCCTCAACGCGATCATCGCGGTCGCGGCCGTGGGTGGCTCCACGAACTCCGTCGTGCACCTGCTCGCGATCGCCGGCCGGCTGGGACTCGATCTCACTCTCGAGGACTTCGACGCCGCCGGCGCGGGGGTGCCGGTGATGGCGAATCTGCAGCCCAGCGGAGAGTTCCTGATGGACGACCTCTTCCGGGCGGGCGGGCTGCTCGCCCTGCTCGCACAGGTGAAGGACCTCCTCCGCCCCGAGCCGATCACCGTCACCGGCAAGCCGCTCGTGGACTACCTGGGCGACCGCCCGGTCTACGACGACACCGTGATCCTCCCGCGCGATGCGCCACTGATGGAGGATGCCGGCATCGCCGTGCTGCGCGGGAATCTGGCCCCGCGGGGGGCGATCATCAAGCCGTCGGCCGCGACGCCCGAGCTGCTTCAGCATGTCGGCCCGGCGATCGTGTTCGACAGCGTGGAGGACATGCGGGCGAGGATCGACGATCCTGAGCTGGACGTCACCGCCGACTCCGTTCTCGTCCTGCGTGGCTGCGGTCCGCGTGGATATCCCGGCATGCCCGAGGTCGGCAACATGCCGCTGCCGCGGAAGCTGCTCGAGCAGGGCGTCCGCGACATGGTGCGCATCAGCGACGCCCGCATGAGCGGCACGGCCTACGGCACCGTCGTGCTCCACGCCGCACCCGAAGCGGCTGCCGGTGGTCCGCTGGCGTTCATCCGCACCGGCGACGTCGTGACGCTCGATGTCGAGAACCGGATCCTCAGCTTCGACGTGTCCGAAGAGGAGCTGCAGTCCCGCACTCAGTCTCCGGCGAGCGAGGCCGCCTACGCAGCCCCCGTCCGCGGGTGGGCGAAGCTCTATGTCGACCACGTCATGCAGGCCGACACTGGCGCCGATCTCGACTTCCTCGTCGGATCCAGCGGACAGATGGTCAGTCGTGAATCCCACTGAGACGGCGTCCCGCGCGGGACTGAGCGATCAGTCTGCACTCGGACGGAGCGTCGCTCAGGTGAGCACGTACAGGACGAACTCGACCCACGAGACAAGGAACCTGACATGAGACGCGCCATCATCACCGGCGGTGCGAGCGGACTCGGAGCCGCCTGCGCGACCCGACTGCGCTCCGACGGTGTGGAGGTCATCAGCTTCGACATCACCGACGCCGCCGACCATCGTGTCGACATCACCGACGCCGCCGCCGTCGACGCGGCCGTGGCCGAGATCGGCGCCGTCGACATCCTCATCAACAGTGCGGGGATCGTCGGTCCGAACAAGCCGCTCTGGCAGATCGAGCCGGGGGAGTGGCAGCGGACGTTCGACGTCAACGTCAACGGACTCTTCAACGTCACGCGCGCCGTGATCCCCGGGATGGTCGACAAAGGCTGGGGTCGCATCGTCAGCATGGCGAGCATGGCCGGCAAGGACGGGAACCCCAACCTCAGCGCCTACTCCGCCTCCAAGGCGGCCGTCATCGGCCTCACCAAGTCACTCGGCAAGGAGCTCGCGAAGACCGGCGTGATCGCCAACGCGATCGCTCCCGCCGTCATCGAGACTCCCATGAACGCCACGACCGCCCCGGACGTCCTCGCGCACATCACGTCGCTCATCCCCATGGGCCGGGTCGGTAAGCCCGCAGAGGTCGCGGCGCTCGTCGCGTGGCTCACCTCCGACGAGTGCAGCTTCTCGACGGGAGCCGTCTACGACATCAGCGGCGGCCGCGCGACCTACTGATAACCGTCGACGTGGAATGATTCGACCGGGCCGCTGCCATCTCAGGCGCTTGCTGCGCCAAGGCGGCCCCTGTCAACCCGGCCAGTCCGGGAGCGCGGCCCCGCTAGGTTGTTGCGCGTGACTGCGGACGAGAGGGCGAAGCTGGCGGAACAGGTGGCGCGGTGTGCACGCGACCGTGATCTCACGGTCGCGGTGGCTGAGTCCCTGACCGGCGGTCTGGTCGTGAGTGCGCTGGGCGCGGCGGGCGATGCATCGGAGTGGCTGCGCGGCGGAGTGGTCGCGTATGCCACCGCGGTGAAGCAGAAGGTGCTGGCGGTGTCGCCGGGCCCCGTGGTGAGCGCCCGGTGCGCGGAGGAGATGGCCGCCGGTGTGGCAGCGCAGCTGGACGCGGATGCCGCCGTCGCGACGACCGGTGTGGGCGGACCCGACAGCGAGGAGGGCCGGGATCCGGGAACGGTCTACATCGGGTGGTGGGTCCATGGGCAGACCGGCAGCCGGCTGTACACCTTCGACGGCACGCCGGAGGAGGTCCTCGACGCCACGGTCGCTGCCGCGCTCACCGACCTCCTCCGAGCCATGGATGCCGCCGAGCGCCGTGCATCCTGACGGCCGACGCCATGCGGTCCGCTGCCCGTCCCCGTGACGAGGTCGTCAGAAGCGGTAGCGCAGCAGCTGCATGTCGGTGGTGCCGGGCTCCAGACCCTCGTCGAGGAAACCGGCGCGTTCGGCGACGTGGCGCGCGACCGCGTTCGCCGGACGGGTGCGCACCACGACATCGGTGCCGGGTGCGACGAGGGGCGCGAGCACGAGCGCCTGATTCACGACGATGCGCGCCAGTCCTCGCCCCTGCGCGGCCGGGGCGAAGCGGTAGTAGACGTTGAGCACCGGCCGGCCCGCCATGGTGTGATTCCGGATGCCGCCGAGACCGGCGAACACCCGCGCGCCGTCGTCGACGTCGGCTCCGGGCACGCCCTCCGGCCAGTCCGAGGCCGGGATGAGCACCGCCCAGTAACCGAACCCGTGTTCCGCCCAGTGCTCGAGCATCGGCTCCAGGAAGCGCGCGGAGTACTCGACGTCGGGGTGCGTCTCCTGCGGGTCGTAGCGGTAGACGGAGGGGTCGCCGTGGGCGGCGAACACGCCCGCGGCGTCCGCTTCGTGCGGCCGGCGCAGCAGCACTCCTGTGTCGGTGGCGATCCGCAGCGCGTGTCGGCGCGCCGCCGCTGCGGTCGTCATGCGGTGAGGGTGACGACGCCGACGAGGATCGCGACGAGGACGTCGAGCACGGCGCAGAAGCGGGCGAGCGCTTGGTCGACGACGCGTCCGGTGCGATGGTGGTGAACGTCCCACGCGGCGTGGCCGAGCAGTGCGGCCGAGACCAGCAGGCCGCCGACGGTCGGATCGAGCTGCAGGGCCAGCACGGCGGTCGCGCCGAGCACGAGCATCGCCGCCGTCTGCAGCGGCAGCGCCCACCAGGGATGGGCGGGGCGCGAGGCGGGTCCTGCAACGACCAGCACTCCGGCCAGCAGCAGCAGCCACGGCATGGCATCCAGATCTGCGAACTTGTCCAGCGAGATGAGAGCGAACGCGATGCCGAAGGCGACCCACGCCGCCCACCGCCGCTGCGTGGCGGCGGCAGCGAGATAGACGAGACCGGATGCCGCGACCACCGGAGCGACGTCGCGGCCATCAGTCAGCCCGTATGCAGTGGCGGCGGCGACCAGTACGGCGAGCGCGATGGGCCATGCGATCTGCCACCAGGCACCTGCACGCCGGCGTGGCAGTGCGCTGTCGGGCGAGTCCTGCGTGAGGACGGCATCCATCTCCCACCTCTTTTCTTGAACACGCATGTACGAGTTATTAAACTGTACGCCTCTATCCGAGTTAACGGAAGTGATCTGTCCGCAGCAGCGGCGTCCGAGCCTCCGAAGACGCGGCAGCAGGCTAAAGTGCACATGACTGTCGGGTTTAGGAGGGCTCCGTGGCTGCAGCGGGAACGAAGGTCACTGAACCTGCGGGTGTGTCCTCCCAGGATCGTACGAAGCGCGCGGATGCCGTGCGCAACATCGAGGCGATCGTCGCCGCCGCCACCCGACTCCTCGCGGTCGACCCCGACGCGAGCATCAATGACATCGCCAAGGCCGCGAACGTCGGACGGGTGACGCTCTACGGTCACTTCGACTCTCGCGCGACGCTCATCCGCGAGGTCGTCGACCGCGCGATCGCCCAGACCGATGACGCGCTGGCCGATCTCGACCTCGACGGCGACCCCCGCGAGGCTCTCGCGCGTCTGCTGGAGGCCACCTGGCACCTCACCCATAGGTTCGGTGCTGTCGTCGTCGCGGCTTCTCAAGCGCTGCCCCCCGAGCAGATCCGTCGCGCCCACGACGAGCCGGCGGCCCGCGTCCGGGCGCTGCTCGAGCGAGGACGCGACGCCGGCGAGTTCCGCCGCGACGTTCCCATCGACTGGCAGATCAGCGTCATCCAGGCGATCCTGCACGGGGCCTCGGCTGCGGTCCATCGTGGTGAGATCACCGCCGACGAGGCGCCCGCCCTGGTGCGCGACACGATCCTCGCCGCGCTCGCCGCCTGATACCGGCTCATCGGCTCGAGCTCATCGGCTCGGCCTCGTCGGCTCGGCCTCGGCTTCGGCTTCGGCTTCGGCTTCGGCTTCGGCCTCAGATGAGGATGCCGCCGTCGCCGCGCTGTTCGGTGCTCGGCGGGTCCGCCGTGCCCAGCGCCGCCCGCGTCGACGTCGCGACAACACCTCTTGTCGAACATGCGTGTACGAGTTATCTTACTCGTACATACCTGTTCAACTTGCGAAAGGTCGTCGTCGTGCACACTTCAGATCCCACGGCAGCGAAGGCCCTCCCCACCGCCGATCCGTCCCGCTGGCGCATCCTCGCCCTGCTGGGCGTGGCGCAGCTGATGCTGATCGTCGATGTCACGGTCGTCGCGATCGCGCTTCCCGAGATGCAAGCCGACCTCGGGCTGGACCGGACGACGGTCGCGTGGGTCGCGAGCGTCTACGCCCTGGTCTTCGGCGGCTTGATGCTGCTCGGAGGCAAGGCCGCCGACATCCTGGGGCCGCGGCGCGTGGTGCTGGCAGGCCTGTCAGCGTTCGTCGTCGCCTCGCTGCTCGCGGGACTAGCGGGCAGCGGCGAGGTGCTGCTGCTCGCCCGCGCGCTCCAGGGAGTGGGCGCGGCTGCCATGTCGCCCGCAGCGCTGTCGGTGATCGTGCGCACGTTCGCCGGTGCGGAGCTGACCCGTGCCCTCGGCGTGTGGTCGGCGCTCGGCGGCGCGGGTGCCGCCATCGGCGTGCTGCTCGGTGGCCTGCTGACCGCCGGGCCGGGGTGGCCGTGGGTGTTCTTCATCAACGTGCCCGTCGGCATCGTGCTGCTGATCGGTCTGGTGAGATCGGTCCGACCGCTGCCCGGATCCGGCGGCCGCCTCGACGTGGTCGGCGCGGCGCTGGTGACGGCCGCGACGGGCGCCGCGGTGTACGGACTCGCCGCCGCCGGCGATGAGGGCTGGTTGAGCGCTGCCACGCTGATCGCGATCTGTGCCGCGCTCGTGGGATACGGGCTCTTCGTGTGGTGGATCCGCACCGCCGTCGCCCCGCTCATCGAGCCGGCGATGCTCAGGCGAGGACCCGTGCTGCGCGGGCTGGGGCTGATCTTCGTCGCGGCCGCCCTGATGATCTCGGTGTTCTTCCTCGGCTCGTTCTCACTGCAGCACCTCCACGGGTTCACCGCCCTGGAGACCGGGCTGTCGTTCCTGCCTGTCGCCGCCGGCACCATCCTCGGCGCCACGCTCGGCGGCCGCATCATCCCGCGGTGGGGCGTGCGGACGGTCTCGGTGACGGGGCTGCTCATCACCGCTGCAGGACTCGCGGCAGCCGCGGGGATCTTCTCCATGACGGTGCTGATCGTCGGCACGAGCGTGGCGGGCTTCGGCGTCGGCGCGGTGTTCGTCGCGGCCGCGGGCAGCATGTTCTCCGCGGTCGAGCCGGCCGAAGCCGGCGTCGCGTCGGGCGCGCTGAGCACCTTCCACGAGTTCGGCGCCGCCGCGGGGGTGTCCGCAGTGTCCAGCGTGGCGGCGGCGGCCCTGCTGGCTCCCGGTTTTGCCGCCTTCGCGTCGGGCTACTGGTTCGCTGCGGCCGTCGCGCTCTTGGCAGGCCTGGCATCGTTGCTGGGGACACGGCGGGCGGGCTGACGGATGCCGCGGGCGCCTGCCGTCGGGGTCAGGACGCCTCGACCGCCGGCCGGGGGAGCAGCGCGCGGACGACGTCCGAGGCTGGGCCCGCAGGCCCCACCGCCGGGCTGAGGATCCGCACGATGAGCGTGCCGATCAGCGCCGAGACCAGCGGCTCGACGGGCTGGTCCGCGGGGAGCTGCCCGGCATCCCGGCCGACGGTGAGGCGATGAGCGAGAGCGGATGCCGAGCCCACGCGCTCGGTGAGTGCCCGCGCGACGTCGGGGTTGTCGCAGGAGGCGCCGACCAGTCCGGTGAACATCGCCCGGTTCTCGGGGGCGTCGATGATCGTCATCGCCTCGGCGAGCCACTGCGACACGTCTGCGCGCACATCGCCGGATTCCGCCGGCGGGTAGGAGGGTGACGGGATCATCCCCTCCACCAGGCACTCGGCGAGGATCGCGCCCTTGGAAGGCCACCAGCGGTAGATGGTGCGCTTGCCGACGCCTGCGAGAGCGGCGATCCCTTCGATCGAGAGCGACTCGTAGCCTTTCGCCGACAATTCATCGACGGTGGCGCGGAGGATCGCCGAGCGCGCTGTCTCGCTGCGCTTGGGTCCGCGCTTCTCAGCCATGGTTCGACCCTAGCCACCGGGTGGGGATGGTGGGGTGAAATACGATACGGTTCGTATCGTATTTCCGTATCCGCAGGCCGTACCGCTCTCAAGGAGACCGCGTGGACATCGCGATCGTCGACCCCGAACTGCGCGCCGCCACGCTCAAGGCGCCGAAGCTGAACCTCGAGAACCCCTTCATGCTCAAGCTCGTCGGTGTCGCGTCGGCGATCATGCCCGGCAAGCGCGTCGACGGCGTCGAGCGGCGAATCGTCCGGGACGGCGGTCTGAAGCTGCGTGTCTACGTTCCCGACAACCCCACGGGTGCCGGACTGCTGTGGATCCACGGCGGCGGTCTGGTCCTGGGGGCTGCGGCGATGGACGACGTGCTCTGCGGCGAGACCGCGCGCCAGACGGGGGTGACCGTCATCTCGGTCGACTATCGCCTGGCCCCGAAGCATCCCTTTCCCGCCGCGATCGACGACTGCCACGCGTCGTGGCTCTGGGTGCACCGCCATCTGGACGAGCTGGGACTGGATGCCGACCGGATCGCGATCGGCGGCCAGAGCGCCGGCGGCGGACTGGCCGCGAGCCTCGTCCAGCGCGTGCACGACGAGGGCGGCACCATCGCCGCACAGTGGCTGTTCTGCCCGATGCTCGACGACCGCACCGCTGTCGACCGCGCACTGGACGGCGTCGATCACTTCGTCTGGAGCAACCGCTCGAACCTGGTCGGGTGGTCGTCTTACCTGGGCGACGCGACCGGGGCTGCCGCTCTTCCGCCGTACGCGGCCGCTGCGCGGCGAGAGGACCTGGGGGGTCTTCCTCCCACCTGGATGTACACCTCCGACATCGAGCTCTTCCACGACGAAGACCTCGCCTACGCCCGGCGGCTGGAGTCGGCGGGGGTGGACACCACCCTCGAGATCGTCTCGGGCGCGCCCCACGGCTTCGAGGCCTGGGCGGCCGACAGTGCTCTCGCCCGCGACATCGTGGCGAAGGCGAGAACCTGGCTCGGGGTGCAGCTCGCCGGCTGAGCGATCCGGCCGCTACGGCATGCTCACGACCGTCTTCCCGCGTGAGCCGCCTGCGGCCGCGAGCCGGAGCGCCTCGGCGGTCTGGTGCACCCGCCACGTCACGGCGGGCTGAGCGTGGCGCCGGGCCTAGTGTCGTCACATGGGCGCGACGGCGAATGCCTACCTCACCGGTTTCGGCCGGTACCTTCCCGGCGCGCCCGTGGACAACGACGGCATCGCGGCCCGGCTCGGCGGCGACGACCCCGTCACCGAGCGCATCCGGCGCCGCATCCTGGAATCGAACGGCATCCGTCAGCGGCACTACGCGCTCGACGAGCACGGCGAGCCGACCGAGCTCAACGAGGAGCTCGCGGTCAAGGCGCTGCGCGCGGCGCTCGACGATCGCGGCATCGATGCGGCGGACATCCGGATGCTGGCGTGCGCGACCACGATGGGCGACGTCCTCGTTCCGGGCTTCGCGTCGATGGTGCACGGGCGTCTCGGCGGCGGGCCGATGCAGCTGCTGTCGGCGTCGGGCGTGTGCGCGTCCAGTCTGGCGGCGCTCGATGCCGCCGTCAGCAAGATCCGGCTCGGCGATCACCCGCGCGCCGCCGTCGTCGGCTCGGAGCTGCCCAGTCGGAGCCTCCGGCAGCGCCGGTACGACGGCGTCCGCGCCGGCATGGACTCCCATTTCCTGCGATGGATGCTGTCGGATGGCGCCGGCGCCGTCGTCGTCGAGTTCCAGCCGCATCCCGACAAGCCGTCCCTGCGCGTCGACTGGGTGCGGCACGTCTCGCTCGCCCATGAGCACGATGTCTGCATGCGCGCCGGCATGACGGGGCCCGAGCCTGTCCTCGGCGGCACCTGGCAGGACGTCGACATCGCCGATGCCGAGGCCGCGGGGATGTTCCTCCTGCGCCAGGACGTTGGCATGCTCGACGACCTGGCGGATGCCGGCATCCGCCAGTTCGAGGAGCTGGTCGACATCGGACTCGTCGACGTGCGGCATCTCGATCACGTCGTGTGCCACTACAGCACGAACATGTTCCGCGACGTCGCGTTCGAGGCGCTGCGTCGCCGCATCCCGACGCTCGACACCGACCGCTGGTTCTCGAATCTCGAGACCCGCGGGAACACCGGGTCCGCCAGCATCTTCATCGCCCTCGAGGAGGCGTGGCGGACCGGCCGGTTCGCGCCGGGCGAGACGGTGCTCCTGGCCGTGCCCGAGTCGGGACGATTCTCTTTCGCCTTCGCCCACCTCACGGTGGTCGCGCCACCGCATCAGCAAGGAGCAACGCCATGAGCACCACGACGACCGCCTCGGCCGAGGCCGCGCCCTCGGCCGCCGACACGCTGTTCGAACGACTCGCCGACGTCTGGGTCGAGCTCGAGGAGCGTCTCGAGCGCGTCCCCATCCTCGCGCGGCTGGCCGAAGGCACCGTGACCCTCGACGACTACCGCCGGCTGCTGTTCAACCTCCGCCAGCAGGTCGTCGACGGGTCGCCGTGGATCTCGCGCGCGGCATCCAGCTTCGATGGCGACCATTTCGAGCTGCGTTCGGCGGCGATCCGCCACGCCGAGGAGGAGCACCGCGACCATCTCATGCTCGAGCGCGACTACGTCGCGATCGGCGGCTCGCTCGACGAGCTGCGCGCGGGCCGCAAGAACATCGGCTCGGAGGCGCTCTCGGCCTACATGTTCCACTACGCCGGCCGGCCGAATCCGGTAGGGCTCCTCGGTGCGATGTTCATCATCGAAGGGCTCGGCGCCAGGCGTGCGGCGGGCTGGGCCGCGCGCTTCCAGGAGGTGCTGGGGCTCGCCGACAACCAGGTGCACTTCATGCGCTATCACCAGGATGCCGACACCGAGCACACCGGCAACCTCGAGGCCATCCTCACCTCGGGTGCGATCGATGCGCGGGCGGCGGACGAGATCGTGCGCTGCGCGCAGGTGGTCGCCCGGCTCTACGCGCTGCAGCTCGAGGAACTGGATCGCTGACATGCCGCAGTTCGTGCGGACGGACCCGAGCATGTGGGAGGCGGTGTACGCCGATCCCTCGGTGCCCCTCGACCGCGCGCTCGTGCGGCAGATCATCGACGACCAGCGACGCCTCTCACGCCGCTGGCTCTATCCCGTCGCTCGCGTGGTCTCGCGCGTCCTCGTCGCGCTCGTCTCGATCGTCAAGCGCGTGCTGCCGTTCCGGTGGATGCCGCTGCGCACGATGGACACGCTGTGCGTGTGGTTCCTCCGCCGGTTCGTCTCGCCCGATGCCGTCGAGCTGCTCATCCGGCATTTCGTGGTCGAGACCAATCTCGTCAACTTCATCATCCGCAACACCTCGGTCGAGATGGAGCCGGTGACGCTTCGCCCCGAGACGCTCGCAGGGCTCGGAGACTCGGCCGTCGTCGAGCACGACGTCAACGTGTACGACGTGCTGATCGCGCTCGACGGGATCCCGCTGACCCCGCCGGAGCACCTCGACTTCACCCAGCTCGACATCCCGCACCTGGATGCCGAGCGGCGGCGGCGCCGGCTGCTCAACCTCGACATCCAGACGGCGCTGTGCTTCATGAACATCCCGTTCTCGATGGCCCTCACCGTCGAGGAGTACCGCCGAGCGGTGCACTCGATCCGGTTCGACGACTCGTTCCTCGAGATCCTGGCGCTCGTGTGCGACGACGACACGTTCCGGCATTGGAAACTCGCGGGCATGAGTCTCTGGATGGACTCGAACGTCGATGTGCCGCGCATGGTCTACCGCCATGCCCTCGTCTGCGAGTACGCCCATGCGCAGCTGGTGAAGCTCGCCGGCGGCGCCTACCCCCGCGAGACGCCTGCTGCGTTCGACTGAGGCCCGGGCGGTCAGCCCGTTCGGGACTCCGTGGCAGGCTCGAAGCGGTCGACGAGCGCTTGCACGACGGCGGCGACGTAGTCGCGATCCAGCGGGGTGCCCTCCCAGGCCTGGTGCATCGGCCAGGCCTCCACGAGCGCGTCGAGCGCGCGTGCCGTCGGTTCGCTGAAATGCAGGCCCAGGCTGGCGCGGCTGAGGAGCAGCCAGTCGCGGCAGAGATCGTGCACCTTGGCGTCGTAGTTGCCGAACGAGTACATCTCGAACAGGGCCCGGACGTCGTCGGGCGTCGCGTACGAGCCGCAGATCAGATCGACGACCGCCGCACTCGCCTCCTCGCGGCTGCGCGCCGCCGCGAGGGTCGCGCGGTACTGCTCCGACATCCGCTCCGCGAGTGCGGCGAAGGCCTGCTCGAGGATGTCGGAGAGCCCGTCGAAGTAGTAGGTCAGCGATCCGAGCGGCACGCCTGCCCGAGCGGCGATGACGCGGTGGCTGGTCTGATGCACACCCCGCTCGCCGATCACGGCGAGCGTCGCGGCGATGATCCGGTCGCGGCGATCCGGATCGTTCGCACCCCGTGCGGCCATGGGTCACCTCGTCTCGTCGGCGAACGTCTGTGTACGATAGTACAGATCTGTTGTGTACGAACGTACATATTTGAAGGATGCCGATGCTCTCGTCCCTGTCTGCGCGCCGCCTCGCACTGGCGACGCTGTTCTTCGTCCCCGGCGTCGGGATCGCGTCGTGGGTCACCCGGACGCCCGACATCCGCGACCTCCTCGGCGCCTCGACCGCGCAGATGGGTCTCGTGCTCTTCGGGCTTTCGCTCGGCTCGATGATCGGCATCCTGTCATCCGGCGCCCTCGTCGCGCGGCTCGGAGCACGGCCGGTCATCACGGTCGGCGCGACGGCGATCGTGGTGAGCATGCCCGTCATCGGCATCGGCGCCGCAGTGGGCAGCCCGTTCGTCGTGGCCGCAGGACTCTTCCTCTTCGGCGCCGGGATGGGCGGTGGCGAGGTGGCGATGAACGTCGAGGGTGCCGACATCGAGCGGGTCAGCGAGCGATCGTTCCTTCCGACCCTGCACGGATGCTTCAGCCTGGGCACCCTGGTTGGAGCCGTCATCGGGATCTGGGCAACCGCCGCCGGCTTCCCCGTGGCCTGGCACCTGGGCCTCGTCGGCGTGATCGCGCTCGCCGCCGTCATGCTCTCGGTGCCGGCGCTGCCCGCGCACACCGGCCGCGCCCACGGTGTCGACACCACCGCCGTCACCGAGAGCCGCCGCGCCCTGTGGAAGGACTCCCGCCTGCTGCTGATCGGCGTGATCATCCTCGCCATGGCGCTCGCCGAGGGGACCGCGAACGACTGGCTCCCGCTGGTGATGGTCGACGGTCATGGCTTCGATCCCGCGCTCGGCTCCACGATCTACGCTGTGTTCGCCGCCGCGATGACGATCGGCCGATTCTCCGGCGGGTGGTTCATCGAGCGGTTCGGCCGCCCCGCGGTGCTCTCGGCGAGCGGTGTGTTCGCCGCGGTCGGCCTCGCCCTGGTGATCTTCGTCGACCATCAGCTCGTGGCGGCGGCCGCCGTGTTGTTGTGGGGACTGGGTGCATCCCTCGGATTCCCGGTCGCGATCAGTGCGGCGGGCGACTCCGGCCCCGATTCCGCGGCGCGCGTGTCGCTCGTGGCGACGGCGGGCTATGTCGCGTTCCTCGTCGGTCCGCCGGCGCTCGGCTTCGCCGGAGACGAGTTCGGCCTGCGTGCGGCTCTGATCATCCCACTGGTGTTCGTCATCGTCGCCGCACTGATCGCACCCCTCATCGGCGGTCGGCGGCGCACGCCGGTGCTGGTCGATCAGGCCTGAGTCGCAGCGGTGGCACCACGGGCTCGCCCACCTTCGCGCTGGCGCAGAGGGACTGCCGCCACACACCGGTGCGGCGATATCGTCGACCATGACATTCGACGATGATGCTCAGGCCGCCGACAGTTCGTTCGGATCAGTGTCGCTGGCTGATGCGATCGGCGAGCTCCGCCGGGAACTCGCAGAAGCGGTGACGAAGGCGCAAGACGAGGAGATCCGCTTCGAGGTCGGTGAAGTGTCGATCGAACTGTCCGTGGTCGTCGAACGAGAGCTGGGGGCGAGCGGCGGCGTGAAGTTCTGGGTCGTCAATGCAGGGGCTAATGCGTCCTCCACCCGCTCTGCAACCGTCGCGCTCACCGTGCCGTTGACCCCTCGCGACGCCGGCGGCGGGTCGCTCCTGACCGGCCGCGAATAGCGTCATGGCCTGGTCGGACGCGTCTTTCGATCCCGACCGCGCGGTCGCGGTCATCCAGGACGGGAAACAACGAGCGAGCGGATATGTCGTCGCCGCTGGGCTGGTGCTGACGTCCCAACACTTTCTGAGGACCGGACGTCTGGAGGTGCGCCCGCGGGCGTCATCGCTCGCGGCTCCTGCGAGCGTGGTCTGCAGCTCTCGCGCTGCCGACGCAGCGCTCCTGCGCTGTCGCGGGTGGGACGATGTCGCGCCGGTCGCCATCGGCGTTGTCGAACCGGTCGGCCGCGACAGCCTGACGTTCGAGATGTACGGTTGGCCACTCTGGTCCACGGAGACCGCCCCGGACCACAGCCTGCGGGAAGGCGGCCGCCTCGTCCGAGGCATCTTCGAGCCGTCGGACACCTCGCCGGAGGGCAATCTGGTGCTGCAGCCCCATCGCACGGGCGGCAGCGTCAGATCTGGTTGGAGCGGGATGTCGGGAGCCGCGGTGTTCAGCTTGGACAGGCTCGTCGGCATCCAGCGCCGCCTCCTGCGAGAGGATGACGCGACCTCGATCGAGGCGCGGCCGGCTGCGCCGCTCATGGAGGACCCCGACTTCGAGCGGGTTGCGCGAGAGGCCGGCATCACGCTGGAGAGTCAGTGGGCACCGCGGCGGACGGGAGGTCCCCGCGGCGAGCGTCTCGAAGTTCACGGCCCCTCGCACGTTCCCCTCCTGTCGCCGGTGAGCGTGCAGCTCAGAGTGGACGGCTGGCCGACGGTCAGCTACTCGTTCTCCGGGGTGCGCAACGGCCTTCACCAGTACGAGTCGCTCGCTGCTTCGCCGTTGGTGGACGTCCCCGTCATCTTCTTCGACGCCGAAAAGGTAGGCGCTGCGGGGAGGATCCTCATCGAGGCGACTGGCGGCGAGCGTGATGACCGAACGATCGCGCACGGGTTGCGCATCGATGGTCCCGACGTCTCGGATGTGGTGACCGGATATGAGACTGTCGTCCGGGTTCTTGAGACGGTGAGAGCAGGTGGGAGCCCGAGCATGAGGCTGCGTGCCGCAGATCTTTGCGCGGCCGGCCTTGGTCGGGTGTCGGCGGCGGCGAGGCTGCTCGAATCTTCAGGCGCGGCAGACGCCGTCCTGGTCGGTCTCTCCGGGGCATCCGAATGTCTGGCGGTCGAGCGATCGCAGATCAACCGAGAACTCGCCGATCCGGAGTTCGCGGCGTCGAAGGAGTACCGCGAGATGTCCAAGTACGCCTTCCACCGGGCGTACATGACGCGCCTGTCGCTCCGCGAGTCGGGGATCGCGCTGCCCGCCGATGAGCGAACGGATGCTGAGCGCGACGCGGCCATGCTGATTCTCGGCTTTCGCGACCATGCTGCGTATCTGGAGCACCTCGACCCCGGCATTTCGACGCTTCTCGCGGATCAGGACCCGTACATCATGAGCTTTCTGCGGCTGCTGCGGTCGGGTGACGTCGACGTGCGCCACCCGGACTTCACCCGTGCCGTGCCGCAGGTGCAGGCGAAGACCTATGACCTCGTCAACGCACTCGTTCGCGACGGATGGGCCCGATGGGTGGCGCGGTACCAGCTGACACTGACGCAGGTGGGCCGAGCAGCGCTCGACGTCGCGTGATCGGTCATGAGGCTCTGCCGCCGCGCGGACATCGTCCTGTCGGCCACGCCTGCCCCCGGGCGCGTTAGCATCGCACCGATGGAACGCGTAGGACGAGAGGCAGGCCCGATGAGCCTGGATGAGATCGACCCCACCGTGCCGCCCTCGGGCGAGGGGTGCGCGGAGTGCGACGCCGTCGGCGGTTGGTGGGTGCACCTGCGGCGGTGCGCAGTGTGCGGGCACGTCGCATGCTGCGACACGTCGCCGGCGCAGCACGCGACGGCGCACTTCCGCACGAGGGGGCACCGCTACGTGCGCAGCTTCGAGCCGGGCGAGGACTGGTTCTGGGACTACGTCGCCGGCGACTACGTCAACGGGCCCGTCCTCGCGCCGCCCGTCTCGCGACCGGTCACGCAGCCGTCGCCCGGCCCGGCGGGCAGGCTGCCCGCCGACTGGCGGGAGTTGATCCACCGATGACCTCTCACGAGATCTCGCCGGCGAAGCAGCGTGAGATCGAACGCATGATGAAGCCGGCCCTGACAGACGCGCAGTGGGACCGGCTCCTCGCCTTCGGCGAGCCGCAGGAGGTCGCGGAGGGCGAGTACCTCTTCCAGGCCGGCGACCTCGACTACGACCTGATCCTGGTCGACACCGGCGAGATCGAGATCGTCCGTGTCTCCTTCGGCTGGGTCGACGAGACGGTGGTCGGCACGATGGGTCCGCGCAGCTTCGTCGGCGAGCTGGGCCTGCTGAACGGGCAGGGGGCGTTCCTGTCGGCGCGCGCTTCGAAGCCGGGCCGGATGCTGCGGGTGAGCCGCTCCCGGCTGCGTCTGCTGATGGCGGAGGACGACGAGCTGTGCGACATCGTGCTGCACGCCCTCTGGGCTCGACGCGAGATCCTCCGCCGCGGACCTGCCGCGCTGACCCTGAAGCTGGTCGGACCCCGTTCGTCGCGCGAGTTCCTGGCTCTCCGACGCTTCGCGGAGCGGGTCGATCTGGTGCACACCGCGATCGAACTGGCGCCCGGCGATCTCTGGACGCTCGGTGAGCACGGCATCGGCCTCGAGGATCTGCCGGTGGCGTTCATCCAGGGCGAGCCGATGGCGCGCGCGACGCCGGGCATGGTCGCCGAGCGCCTCGGGCTGAGCTATCAGGCGCGCGCCGACGAGGTCGTCGATCTCGTCGTCGTCGGCGGCGGGCCGGCCGGTCTGGCCGCGGCCATCTACGGTGCGTCCGAAGGTCTCGACACGGTGCTGCTGGATGCCGTCGCGCCGGGCGGGCAGGCGGCGGCGACGTCGAGGATCGAGAACTTCCTCGGATTCCCGTTCGGAGTCAGCGGCGGCGATCTGATCGGCCAGGCGTCGCTCCAGGCGCTGAAGTTCGGGGTCCGCGTCTATGCGCCCTGCGAGGCCGTCGACCTCCGACCGGTCGGCGACGACATCGACATCGCTCTCACCGACGGGCGCCTCATCCGCACGCGGACCGTGATCGTCACGTCCGGCGCCGCCTACCGCACCCTCGACCTGGAGCGTTGGAACGAGTTCGAGGGCGCCGGCATCTACTACGCGGCGACGCCGCTCGAACTGCGCCAGGTCTTCGAGTCGCCCGTCGTCGTCGTGGGCGGCGCGAACTCCGCCGGCCAGGCGTCGCTGTATCTTGCCGCGAACGGCTGCCCCGTGCACCTGGTGGTGCGCGGCTCCGACCTCGGCACGCGGATGTCGTCGTATCTCGTGGATCGTCTGCTCGAGGATCCGCGCATCGACGTCCACACCGGCTCGCGCGTCGTCGGGCTGGACGGTCAGTCCACCCTCGAGCGCGTGAGCATCGATTCGGTGGGGGATGTCGCGGCGCGCGGGCTCTTCTGCTTCATCGGCGCGGAGCCCGCCACGTCGTGGCTCGCCGATCTCGACCGCGATGCCGACGGGTTCCTCCGCACCGGCACCGACGTGTCGGTCCAGTCGCTCCAGCGCTGGCAGGGGCTCGGAAGGGAGCCGCTGCCGTTCGAGACCTCCGTGCCGCGGATCTTCGCGGCCGGGGACGTGCGTCGCGGGTCGATGAAGCGCGCCGCGCCGGTCGTGCGGCGGCCTCGGCCTGCCGGTCGCTCGACCGTCCTCGGCGTGCCGTCGACCGGGTCTCGCGAGTATCACCGCGGTCGGCGGACCCTCCTTGCCCGTGGTGGAGGTACCACCGGGCGTGCGCCCGGAAGGGACGCGCCGATGGATGGAGGGAACCATCATGAGGTCCAGAATCGTCTCCATACTCGCCGCGTGTGCGGTGACGCTCGGGGTGGTGGCGGTCAGTCCACCCGCGTACGCCGCGCCACCGGATCGGGTGCGCGTCATCGTCCAGCTCGACCGCAAGGCGTCGGCCGACGACGTCGTGCGAGGAGTCGCCGGGGGTGCGACCGATGTGACGAAGACGGTGACGATGCCGTACGTGATCATGGAGGTGCCGCAGCCGGCGCTGCGGGGGCTGAAGAACAACCCGCACGTCGTCGGCGTCGTCGAGGACTTCGCCGATCCGCCGGCTCTCGCCAGCACGCTGCCGGTCGTGAACGGCGACGACGTGCAGGCGCTCGGCTACACCGGCGCCGGTGCCACCGTGGCGATCCTCGATTCCGGCATCGATGCCGACCATCCGTTCTTCGGATCCCGCATCGTCGCCCAGCACTGCTTCTCCGACCCCGGGGACGACGACGGCGACGGCGATGAGGCGAGCCTCTGCCCCGACGGCACGACCGAGGACACGTCCGCCGACATCGACAGCGACAACAACGCCACCTGCGTCGACGGCGGCGGCAACATCTGCGACCACGGCACCCACGTCGCCGGCATCGCAGCCGGCCGTGCGGCCGACGACGCCGGCGGATCGCCGCCGGGCAACGGCGTCGCACCCGACGCCCAGATCATCGCCGTGCAGGTGTTCACGCGCGTCAACGTGGCGAGCGACTGCGCGCCGAACCCTGCGCCCTGCGTGCTGTCGTACGTCTCGGACCAGATCCAGGGACTCGACTGGGTGCGAGGCCAGGCGGCGGCGAACCCGGGGTGGAACGTCGTGGCCAGCAACATGAGCCTCGGCGGCGGCAACAACTCGTCGGCCTGTGACGGCGACACGCGCAAGGCCGCGATCGACAGCAACCTGGCTTCCGGCATCGCGACCGTCATCGCCTCGGGGAACAACTCGTTCCTCAACGCCGTGGGCGCACCCGGATGCATCTCGACGGCGTTCACCGTCGGTCGCACGAACGACGACGACACGACCACGAACTCGGGCAACCGCGGTGCGCTGCTGGACGTGATGGCGCCGGGATCGTCGATCGACTCCGCGATCGACGATGACGTGTACGGCAGCAAGAGCGGCACATCCATGTCGACGCCGTTCGTGGCCGGAGCACTGGCTCTGCTGCGGTCGGCCTATCCGTCACGGCCAATCGCTAACCTGCTGGCCGACATCACCTCGACGGGCGTGCCCATCACCTACACCACGAACGCAGCCGGGACGACGACGAACACCACGCCGCGCCTCGACCTGCTCGCGGCGCTGCAATCGCCGAACGCGGCCCCGGTGGTCACCGCCGACGACGCCGCGGTGACGGTGGACGAGGGGACGCAGGCGACGAACACCGGAACGGCGACGGATGCCGACGGCACCATCACCGCCCTCACGGCGACGATCGGCACGGTGACGCCTTCGGGCTCGTCATGGTCGTGGTCGTACACACCGCCCGAGGGACCCGCCGACGAGACGGTGACCATCACCGCCACGGACGACAAGGGTGAGACGGGCCAGACGTCGTTCTCGCTGCACGTCGACAACGTCCCCCCTGCGGTCGTGGTCGACACGGTGACCGGAGCTGACGAGAACGCCGTCGTCACGCTCGCGGCGCACTTCACCGACCCGGGTGTGAACGACGCGCACACGGCCAGCGTGGACTGGGGCGACGGCACCGTCACCGCAGCCACGGTGACAGGCACCGCGGTCGAGGCGACGCACGTCTACGGCGACGACGGCTCGTTCCCGGTCACCCTCACCGTGACCGACGACGACGGCGGAGCGGGCTCCGACACGGGCACCGCAACGGTGGCCAACGTCGCCCCGACGGCCGAGATCACCGGACCGCCGACCACGTCGTGGAACGGGCAGGACATCGTGTTCGGCACCGCTGGCGACCCGGTGGCGTTCGAGGCTCGGGGCACCGACCCGGGCAGCGACGACCTCGTGTTCGCGTGGGACTTCGGTGACGGCGCGACCGCCAGTCACACGAGCCTGGTGAACCCGCCGGCCGCCGATGGCGACCCGAGCCCGAGCATCCAGCCTCGGGACGTGACGGATGCCGCGCCGCACACGTACGCGATCGCGTGCGCGGCGACCACCGGCGTCGAGGTGTCGGACGACGACGGGGGTTCGGCATCCGACGAGGTCCAGGTCGTGATCCTCGGCACCAGCACCGATGCCGGAACGCTGGGCGTGTGGCAGACCGACTACCGCGAGAAGCGTAGCGCGCTGCACACGGTCGACGAGAAGCTGTGCCTTCTCTCGGTCGTGCGGGTGCTGAGCGCCGTCTTCGACGAGAAGGTGCCGTTGACGACGATTCCGCATGCCGTGTCGGCGCTGTGGCCGAAGCAGACGAAGAACGCGGAGAACCAGTTCGACGCGCATCTGCTGTCGCTCTGGCTCAACGTCGCCGACGGGTCGATCGCGCTGAGCGATCCGGTCGACACCGATGGCGACGGCACAACCGACTCCACGGTCGGCGCCGTGATCCAGGCCGGCGAAGCCGCGCGTACGGCGGCGAACCCGTCGCAGAGCGCGCTCACCTCGTTCAAGAACCTGTTCGAGACGATCAACGCGGCTGCATGAGCCGACACGCGGGGGCCCGGCCGGAGGGTCGGGCCCTCACGTGTGTCAGGGGGTCCGGCAGTACCTGTCACGCGGGGGTCTCCCGTCGACGCCCTCACGGGAGTGAGATGGGGGATGCCATGGGGAGCGAGCGCCCCCCGGGCACGAGGAGGATCCATGCACACCAGGAAGCTCGGTCAGGGCCTCGATGTCTCGGCGATCGGCATCGGCGCGATGGGGATGTCGATGAGCTACGGTCCCAACCCCGGCGACCGCGACGACATGATCGGCGTGCTCCGCTACGCGGTCGAGCACGGTGTCACGTTCATCGACACCGCCGAGGTCTACGGGCCGTATGACAACGAGGTGCTCGTCGGCGAGGCGATCGCCCCGATCCGCGACCAGGTCGTCGTGGCCACCAAGTTCGGATGGAACATCGTCGACGGCAGCATGCAGGGCACGGACTCGCGACCCGAGCAGATCCGGCGCGTCGCCGACGCGTCGCTGCAGCGGCTCGGCGTCGAGGCGATCGACCTGTTCTACCAGCACCGGGTCGACCCGGACGTGCCGATCGAGGACGTCGCGGGCGCCGTCGGCGAACTCGTCGCGGCAGGGAAGGTGAAGCACTTCGGGCTCTCCGAGGCAGGGGCCGGGACGATCCGGCGCGCGCACGCGGTGTTCCCGGTGACGGCCGTGCAGAGCGAGTACTCGCTGTGGACCCGCGACCCCGAGCCCGAGGTGCTGCCGACGTGCGTCGAGCTCGGCATCGGGTTCGTGCCGTTCAGCCCGCTGGGCAAGGGCTTCCTCACGGGCACCGTGTCGGCCGACTCCACCTTCGGCGCCGATGAGATCCGCGGCCGGGTTCCGCGCTTCCAGCCCGACAACCTGCGGGCCAACCAGGCCATCGTCGACGGGGTGCGCGACATCGCCGCCGCACGCGGGGCGACGCCCGGCCAGGTGGCCCTCGCGTGGCTGCTGTCGCGGCATCCGTTCGTGGTCCCGATCCCGGGCACCCGCCGGCGCGAGCGCGTCGACGAGAACGCCGGGGCCACCGGCGTGCCGCTGTCGGCCGACGACATCGCGACGCTGGATGCGCTCGCCGCCGTCGTGGCCGGCAACCGCTACGACGACGGCGGCATGGCGATGGTGGGTCTGTGACGACCGCGGAGACGGATGCCGGAGGTCAGCGCGCGGACGCGGCTGCGGCATCCGTCCCCGCGACCGTGGCGTCGTGGGCGGCGAACTCTGCCGCCTGCGTCGCCGCCCACGACGCCAGCAGCTTGAGGGCATCGGCGGACGACGAGTTCATCGGCGCGGTGTAGACGTTCAGCACGAGGCCAGGTTCGCTGGGCAGGTCCATGGACTCGTAGTTGAGATCGAGGTCGCCGACCACCGGATGGTGCAGGCGCTTCAGGCCGCTGCGGTGGAACTTCACGTCGCGCGACGCCCACCGCTCGCGGAACAGCTCGCTCTGCGTCGACAGCTCTCCGACGAGCCGGATGAGGTCGGGATCATGGGGGTTCCGACCCGCCTCCATCCGCAGCATCGCGGCGGAGTCGTGGGTGATCTGGTCGTAGTCGCGCCAGAACTCACGGGCCGCGGGATTCAGGTAGGCGAAGCGGGTGGTGTTCACCGGCCGCCGCGGGTCGTCGAACACGGGGGAGTACAGCGCGCGGGCGAGCAGGTTCGCCGCGATGATGTCGTGCCGGCCGTTGCGGACCCACGCCGGCGCCTCGGTGATCGCATCGAGCACCTGCGTGACGGCGGGGCGCACGGTCGATGCAGCGCGCCGCACGGGCCTGCGCGCCGGACCGGCGGCACGGGCGAGATCGAACAGATACTGGCGCTCCGCCTCGTCGAGCTGGAGGGTGCGGGCGATCGCATCCAGCACGCCCTCCGAGGCGCCCGCGAGGTTGCCGCGCTCGAGACGCACGTAGTAGTCCACCGAGACGCCGGCGAGCATCGCCACCTCCTCGCGGCGCAGCCCCGCGACGCGGCGGTTGCCGCCATACGCAGGCAGTCCCGCCTGCTCGGGGGTGAGCCGGGCGCGGCGCGAGCTCAGGAACTCCTTCACCTCGGCACGAATGTCAGCCATGACTCCACGCTAGGCCGCCCGGAGCGCCGGTGACAGGCTCTGCGAGTGCCCGGCACACGGCACGACACGTCGACCTGCTACGGTGTGCGCGATAGCGCCTAGGGTTCCGGAGCTTCGGCTCGCCTGGTCCGAGCGGCGCCACGATCTGCCGCCCGTGCGTCAGGTCGTCATCTGACAGGACAAAAGCCCGGAGGACCCGGTTCGTCGCGCCCGCGGCGAGCGGAAGGGTCCCGCGTGTCCACTCTCGCCATCCTGCTCGTCCTCGCCGCCGCCATCGCCCACGCGTCGTGGAACGTGATCGCGCACGGAGCCAGCCGCTCCGGACTGCCGTTCCTGTGGGCCGGATCGGTTGCGAGCACCGTCCTCTGGTTCCCGCTGGTGCCGCTGACCGGAGGGATCGGCGCCGGCGAGCTGCAGGGGTTCGCGATCGGCGTGGCGGTGTCGGCCGCGCTGCACGTGGTGTACATGCTCGTGCTGCAGCGGGGCTACGCCGCCGGCAATCTCTCCACCGTCTACGCGACGGCGCGGGGGACTGGTCCGCTGATCACCGTCGTGATCGCGGTCGCGGTGCTCGGCGAGCGTCCCTCACTGATCGCGCTCGTCGGCGTCGCCGCGATCATCACGGGCGTGATCGGCATCGGCTACATCGATCGGGGCAGCGCGACGCGCGCCGGACGATTCGATCCCGCCATCGTCTTCGGTCTCCTCACCGGTGCGGCGATCGCCGCCTACACGCTGTGGGATGCCCAGGCGTTGCGCACCTGGAGCATCTCGCCGGTCGCGTTCATGGTCGGCTGCACCGCCCTCGAGGTCCCCGTCTTCACCGCGCTTCTCGGACGCCGACTTCCTGAGGGTCTGCGGATGCTGCGACGGGACCGGCGGCGACTGCTGGTGTTCGGCATCCTGTCTCCGCTGTCGTACATTCTGGTGCTCGCAGCCGTCACGATCGCGCCGGTGTCGATCGTCGCTCCGATGCGCGAGGTGAGCGTGGTGCTCGTGAGCCTCTTCGGCGCGTTCGTGCTGCGCGAGGCGCGCCCGGGCGCGCGCCTGGTCGCGTCCGCGGTGGTGGTCGCCGGGATCGCGCTGCTCGCGGTGTGAGGCGGGGTCAGGCGCTGCCCAGCGGGCGCACATACGCGTCGCCCTGGCGCGAGCGCCCGGAGGCCGACACGGTGAACCGCACCACGTCGCTCAGATACCGGTCATCGGATGCCTCGAACGTGCGTCCGGCGGCATCCCGTGTGACGCGGCGCAGGCGCAGGACGGGGGAGCCGAGGGGCACCTCGAGCAGGCGGCTGTCGGTATCGTCCGCCGCGATCGCATCGATCTCGTGGTCCACGTCTGCCGAGCCGGTGCCGTGCTCCTCGAGGTACTCGGTGATGGACACGGTGTCGAGATCGACGCCGAACAGCACACGGCCGACGGGCTCGATGTAGGTGAGGCGCTCGAGCATGGTCAGGCGGCCGTCGAGCAGTCGCAGGCGCAGCACGTCGACGACGAGGTCGCCCTCCGCGATTCCGAGGAGCGCCGCCTTCTCGGCATCCGCCCGCCGCAGGCTCACCTCCTGGGTGCGCGCACCGGGTACCGCGCCGATGTCGCGTGCCCACCTCGTGAACGGGATCGAGACGTCGACGGCCTGATGGGCCTTGCGCGCGGTGACGCGAGCCGGTCGTCCGCGGGTGGTCTCGATGAGTCCCTCGTTGCGCAGTGTCGCGAGAGCGTTGCGGATCGGGCCGCGCGAGGTGTTCCAGCGCTGCGCGAGCTCGGCCTCGGTGGGCACATCGTCGCCGGGCGCGAGCCGCCCGCTGACGATGAGTCCGCGCAGATCGTCTGCGATCAGCTTGTACACAGTGTCTGCCACATGGGAATACTACTCAGCGCAGCAGTCTGGCGGGAACGGCGGCACCGACTGTTCGTCTGGCGTCGAGTTAGGTGAACAACCTTTGAACAATGACTACGTAGGTACATTTGTCTGCAGTCGGGGTGCGAGAGTTCTGGAGGTTCTTCATCCCTCCCCTCACCCGAAAGGCTGTCATGAACCTCCGTGCAAAGAACGCGTCGATCGCACTCGCCGGCGCCGCACTCCTCGCGCTCGGTCTGTCCGCGTGCTCCGGCACCGCCGGTGCTACCACTGACGAAGACAGCGCCACGACCGCCGGCTATGCGGTCGACGCCGAGACCCTCGTTTTCGGCGTGGTGCCCGACTCGGCCGACACCGAGACCAACTACCAGCCGCTCATGGACTACATCGCGCAGGAGACCGGCAAGACCGTGGAGTACCACGAGTCCACCGACTACGCCGCGCTCATCGAGGCGGCCATCGCCGGCAAGATCGACGTCGCCTCGTTCTCGGGCTTCACCTACGTGACCGCCACCAACAACGGTGCCGAGCTCACCCCGATCTCGTCCATCGTCACCGAGGAGGGCCAGGAGCCGGGGTACTTCTCGCAGGCGATCGTGCCGACGGCCAGCGACATCGAGTCCCTCGCCGACTTCGCCGGCAAGAAGGTCTGCTTCGTCGACCCTTCGTCGACGTCGGGATATCTGTTCCCGTCCTACAACCTGCTCGAGGAGGGCATCGACCCCGAGGCCGATGTCACGCCGGTGTTCGCGGGCAAGCACGACGTGAGCGTGCAGAAGACCGGTGAGGGCGTCGAGTGCGAGGCCGGCTTCGCCGAGGACAGCGAGGTCGAGAAGTCGGACAAGGTGCGCGTCATCGAGGAGACCATGGTGCCGGGCGCGCCGCTGGTGTACTCGAACACGCTGCCGGACGACGTGAAGGACCAGCTCGTCGACATCCTCGCCGAGGTCACCATCGACGACATCATCGCCAGCGGCGTCGACAGCGCCGACTCGGACGGGTTCCGCAGCGTCTTCTACGAGACCAAGCCGGTCGACGACGCGTACTACGACCTGATCCGCGACATCTGCGAGAAGACCGACGCCACCCAGTGCCAGGGCTGACCTCCACCCGCTGATCAGAACCGCACGCGAGGACCGAGCAGACATGAACACCACCGCATCCGAGACGGTCGTCCGACTGGACGGCGTCGTCAAGCGCTTCGGCGCCACCACCGCCCTCGACGGCGTCTCGCTCACCGTGGGTCGCGGCGAGATCGTCGTGCTGCTCGGTCTCTCGGGCTCCGGCAAGTCCACCCTGCTGCGGCACCTCGACGGGCTGGAGGTTCCGACCTCCGGTTCCGTCGAGGTGCTCGGCGAGGACGTGCCGCGCCTCTCCGGCCGGCGCCTGCGCACCCTGCGCTCCAGCGTCGGCTTCATCTTCCAGCAGTTCGAGCTCGTCCCGTCGCTGACGGTGCTCGAGAATGTGCTGACCGGGTCGCTGGCCGGCGTGCGCGGCCCGCGACTCGGGCTGTGGTCGTACTCGAAGGCGCGCCGGCTGGCCGCCCTCGGACACCTCGACCGCGTCGGGCTGCTCGATCGCGCGTACCAGCGCGCCGACACCCTGTCGGGCGGACAGCAGCAGCGCGTGGCGATCGCCCGCGCCCTCATGCAGAATCCGAGCGTCCTCCTCGCCGACGAGCCTGTCGCCTCGCTCGACCCCGAGTCGAGCGACCAGGTGATGGCGCTGATCCGCGAGATCGCCGCCGACGAGGGGCTCACCGTGGTGTGCAGCCTGCACCAGGTCGACCTCGCGATCTCGTGGGCCGACCGGATCGTCGGCCTTCGCCACGGCCAGGTCGTCCTCGACCTGCCGACCCGCGACCTCTCCAAGACGCAGGTCATGGAGATCTACGGGCGCGTCGCGACCAGCACGGCCGAACTGCGCGCGGTGCAGGACGAGCTGCTCCTCGAGGCCGCTGCGGAGCCGGCGCGATGACCACCACCGTCGACCGGCCGCGCATCGTGCAGCTCTCGCCCTCCCTGCTCGAGCGGGCGCCGAAGCGCCGCCTCTCGCCCGAACGCATCGCCGCCGGGCTGACGCTGCTCGCCCTCCTCGCGCTCTCCGTCGCGGCCCTCGGCGAGGTGCAGATCTCGATCCCCGACATGATCGCCAGCTGGGGCAACGCGGAGCGCTTCTTCGCCCGCGTCGGCCCGCTGACGTTCCCCGAGCCCGCCGAGCTCGCGTGGCTCGTCGCCCTGACGCTCGGACTCGTGCTCACCGGCACGCTGCTGGCCGCGGCGCTGTCGGTGCCGATCGCCTACCTGGCGGCATCCAACACCACACCGGGCAACGGCTGGCGCGCCGCAGCCCGCTTCGTCGGCGTACTGACGCGGGCCCTGCCCGACGTCGTGCTCGCCATGGTGTTCGTGCTGATGTTCTCGCTCGGCGCCCTCCCCGGCATCCTCGCGATCGGCATCCACTCGATCGGCATGATCTCCAAGATGTTCGCCGACGCGATCGAGCAGATCGACGAGGGACCGCGCCTCGCCATCCGTGCGGCAGGCGGCACCCGCATGCAGGAGTTCTTCGGCGGCATCCTGCCGCAGGTGCTCCCGTCATGGGTCGCCACGGTGCTGCACCGCAACGACATCAATCTGCGCGGTTCGGTGGTGCTCGGCTATGTCGGCGTGGCCGGCCTCGGCCTCGAGATGTCGTACGCGTTCAAGTCGCTGGACTACGGGCTGGGTCTCGGCATCGCACTCGTCATCTTCGTGCTGTGCGTCGTGATGGAGATCGTCTCGAGCGCCGTGCGCGCGGCCATGCTCGGGCGCATCGGCGACCGCGGCTCCTGGGCGGACCGGCTCATCGGCCGGCGGCTCGTGCGCGGTCAGGATGCGGCGACCCGGCGTCCCGCCCCGCGACCGGTCGCCGGGTGGGCGAGCTCGCCCCAGACGGCACTCCGACGGCCGTGGACGGCGGAGCGTGTGCGCAATGTCGCGGCGGGCTGGCTGGCTGCGGCCGTCGTGATCGCCGGCGTCTGGGTGTGCCAGATCAACTGGGGCGACTTCCTGACGTTCTGGGCGAAGATCCCCGCCGTTGCCGTGCAGTTCTGGCCGCCGACCTTCGGCGTGTACGGCGCCGAGGTCGTGTTCGAGGCCCTGCGCGAGACGATCGCCATCGCGCTCGCCGCCACCCTGCTCGCCCTCGGCGCCTCGCTGCTGCTCGGCTCCTTCGCCGCACGCAACGTCGCGCCGAACGGCGGAATCCGCGGCGCCGCGCGGTTCGCACTCGTCGGCATCCGCGGCATCCCCGAGATCATCCTCGCCATCGTGCTCATCGTGATCACCGGGCTCGGCATGCAAGCCGGCACGATCGCGCTCGCGGTCGGCGGTGTGGGACTGCTCGGCAAGCTCATCGCCGATTCCTTCGAAGAGGTCGACCGCGGACCCGAGCGTGCACTCTTCGCCACCGGCGCGACGAGGCTGCAGGTCTACGCGGGCGCCACCGTCCCGCAGGGCGCCCAGGCCCTCGTCGGCCACGCGTTCTACCTGCTCGACACCAACATCCGTGCGGCGACGATCCTCGGCATCGTCGGCGGTGGCGGGGTGGGCTACTACCTGCTCAACGCGAGCCAGGGCGCGAACTACGGCATGGTCACCGCGATCGTGCTGATGATCCTCGTGACGGTGCTCGCCGTCGAGGCGCTCGCGATGTGGATGAGGAAGGTGTTCCGATGACTCGTGGATTCGACGTCGCGGTCGTCGGTGCAGGAGTCGTCGGGCTGGGCGCGGCGTACGCCGCGGTGCGCCGCGGGTGCAGCGTGGTCGTCATCGAGCGTGCAGCCGAGACGCTCGGTGCCACCGTCCGCAACTTCGGGCACCTCTGCATCGGCGCGCAGACGGGACTCGCGCGCGAGTTCGCCGACGCGTCCCGCCCGCTGTGGCTGCGCCTCGCGCGCGACGCGGGATTCTGGCTGCAGGAGTCCGGCACCCTCGTCGTCGCCCGCCACGCGGACGAGCTGGCCCTGCTCGAAGCAGCCGCGGGCGCCGGCGGAATCGAGCTGCTCGACGCCGGCGAACTCGAGAAGCGGGCGTCGGTGCGACCCGGCATCGCGGTGGGGGGCGCGTGGGTCGAGCCCGACCTGCAGACCCACCCGCGCGCGGCGGCCGCCGCCATCCGCGCGCATCTCGAGACGCTCGGCGTCGAGTTCCGCACCCGCACCTCTGTGGGTGCTGTCGAGCCGGGGCGCGTCCACACCACCCGCGGTCCCCTCGACGCCGGACTCGTGGTCGTCGCCGTGAACCACGACCTCGACCAGCTCCTGCCCGATCTCGCCGAAGCGGTCGGCGTCGTGCGCTGCGGCCTCGACATGCTGCGCGTGCGCGGAGGTGCGGCATCCGTCTCCGCTCCGCTGCTGACCGGCTGGTCGCTGGTGCGGTACGGCAGATTCGCGGCGCTGCCCGAGGCGACCGCCGTGCGGGAGCGCCTGCACGCCGAGCGCCCCGACCTCGCGGCGCTCGACCTCAACCAGATGTACACGCAGCTTCCCGACGGGTCCATGATCGTCGGCGACACCCACTACAAGGGTGTGGGCATCGCCCCCTTCCAGCCCGAAGCCGCCGCCGACCTGCTGCTCGAGGAGTTCGAGACCCTGTTCGGGGCGCGGCCGTCCGTGCTCGAACGGTGGCAGGGCGTGTACGCCAGCGGCCCCGACGACTTCCTCGTCGCCGAACCGGAGCCCGGCGTGCTCGCGCTCGCAGCGACGACCGGCATCGGAATGACCACCGGACTCGGCCTCGCCGACACCGTCCTCGCCCCCCGCCTCGGTGACGGCGCCGCCGCCGGCACCACCGTCCCCAC